>JBMTVV010000079.1:0-7704 GCA_049451755.1 Bdellovibrionota bacterium | reverse complement strand
GCTCATGGTCTCCGTGCTCATGGTCTCCGTGCTCATGGTCTCCGTGCTCATGGTCCTCATGCTCATGGTCCTCATGCGTTGATGTGTCAGATTTTGCATGTTGGAGCTGGTAGTGTCCCTGCACAACAATAAGCTCGCCGGGTGAAAGTCCTTCGAGCACTTCGCGGTGGTCGCCGTATGACTCGCCGAGTCGTACATAGGTTCTCACGAACGCGCCATTTCGCTCTCGATATACGAACTGTTTCTCGAATTTCCCGAGTACAGCGCTCTTGGGTACAGTAAGAACGGATGTTGGATTGCCGAAAGATAAGTGAATTTCGCCGGTCATCCCAGGTTTTAGCTCCGAATTCGGATTCAGAATACTTGCATGCACATGTCCAACTGGCGGATTGCCTTTCAGGGTGGCATCCACCGTTTCAACACGACATGGAAAATGTTTTTGGGAGAACCTCTTGGTATGTACCGAACATGAAGTACTATCTGTCATGGTGTGCGCGTCACTCAGATCAAACACATCTCCTTCAAAGAGAACAACATCTAAGTCGCTTACCCTGAGTAAGACGTCGGTAGGTTCAAATATCTGTCCACTCGCAACATGTAAATCAGTAACGTATCCGCTTCTTTTGGCTCTCAAGACAGTCGCTGTAGTACCCACCTGAATTGGCTTTACGCGAAGAAGCTCCTCATCTTGTGAAACGAAGCTTCCTGGTAAAACAAAAATCTTTTCCACCGTGCCAGAAAATGGTGCAGAAATCTGAAATACTCGGCGGGGATCAGCGATGATACGTCCATAAAGTGTTTTGGTAGGCGATAGTCGTTCTGTTTTGATGGTAATCGTTTCGATGCCCAGATTTTGCCGAGCATCGTGAGAGAGGGTTACTATGTTACCAGTGGTTCCGGATTGAAAGGAATCAGAAATATGTGAGCCATCTGGTCCGTGTGCATGGCCATCCCCAGCAAATGTAATCGAAGCAAAGGGGCATGATAGGAGTATCAGTAGTAGTAGGAATGTTCTTATAAGCATTATATATATTCCCTTGAGATTTGCGTGCATTGTTAAAAATAGGACCAACCACAGAGAGCCGCGAGCTCTACATGTAGGGCAAGAGCTTCACCCCATACAGCCATCGATTCATCTTGTGCATCATGATACTCGGTCTTCGCCTTCCAGAGTTCAAGTAAGGTGAGTTGACCATTTTTAAATAGGTCTTCAGAGCTTTCTAGGACTTTCTTGAGACCAGGAACCACTGTCCGTTCATAGGTTTCTGCTTGTTTTATCTTAGCTGTTACTCCCTCCACCAGTAGTCGAAACTCTTCTTTGAACTCATTACTTCTCAGATACGATAGGGTAGCTTGCGAGGCATCTAGTTGTGCTCTTCTCTGACCAATATCTGCTTCATTCCTCTGGAAGAGGGGAAGAGCAACGGAGAAGCCGACACCAACAAAGTGGTCTCCGTCTTCATTCCGAGTATAGCCAATCTGTGGCTGAAAGGCAGAGAATCGGTCTTGCTTAGCGAGGTGAAGCTGTTCTTGATTTAGTTGGTGCCAGAGTTGATATCTCTTGAGTAGACTGGATTCATTTTGTTCAAGCTCTCTCCAGATAACTGATAGTTCAGGAAGGGTTCTTAGTTGTACTTTCTCAAGATTCGTATGTTCGATTATTTTCCCCGAGAGTCTTGTTAGGCGCGATCGCTCAACAGCCTGAGAGTGTGCAAGTCCTAGTAGCTCTGCCCTAGTCTTCTCAACGGAAGCCTCTGCCATTTGCTTTTGCGGTAGGGAAAAGCGTCCTAAAGCCTCTGCCTCTGAGAGAAGACGAACTACTTTTTCTCCCCAAGCAAGTTGCTCTTTGAGGTGTTTTTCTTCTATCTGAAACGCCCAAAGAGCGTTGTAAGAAATAGTGAGTTTCGCAAAATATGCTTGTAGCTGCATTTGTTGCTCGCGTGAAGCAACGGAGCGAATGAGCTTACTTAGTTCTGTCCGAGTACCGAAGTCGCTTGCCCTTAAAGATTGTGAGAGCGTTAGTTGTAGTTGTTCCTCTGGACGAACCGTGCCGTAGGAAGTGGGCACTCCAAATGAACCTTGCAGCTGTGGATTTTGGAGTTGTTCAATCGCGAGTGATTCAGCCACTTTTTCCGAAAGTGTTGAACTGATTCGTTTCACTGCTTCGCTATGTACGAGTGCATGCTGGCGGAGTTCTTCAAGGGTCAGGGAGTGTTTGGCACTATCCGCAGTAGCACTATCCGCAGTAGCATCATCTGCAGTAGCAGCAGGGTGGAACGAAAGAAGTGCCGCTAGAAAGAATTCAAAAAAAAACGCATAAAATATATATGAACGCATAGTGAGATTGTTCCTGATAACACTCGCTATTAACTACCTCCTCTCACTATTCCGCAATGAAAATCTCCGAAAAAATCAGCAAGAGAAGGAGTAACAAGTCGGTAGGAGCCCCTGCCGAACAATGATATTTGCGATTTAGTCGAGAACGTATCCATGGCAGTGGTCTCCAGTTGCGACTCCTAGAGCTATTTTGCCTCATAAATGCTTGAGTGAGCCGGTGCTCAGCCGAGTCGAGGGGCGACAGCTGAAAGCCTTTAAAGATTATATGGCAGAGCCCCATGAATCTCTGAAGGCTTGTGCGATTCCTGAAGATTTCCGCCCAGAAAGTATTGGAAAGACAGTCAATATTATCACCTCGGTGGAGTAATAGGGGAAAGATGAAACATCGTAGCGAATTCCACCATAACTCTCTTAGTCTATTCAGGGGGTGAAGGCATGCGAGACCAACACAAGGCAGAGGCAGTAGTTGTCTTGGGCATTCTTAGTACCATAGCCGTAATAAGCGGTTCTCAGTTCACCGACTGGACTGCAAGCCTTGCTGTGTTTCTCGGCTTTCTCCATGCACAGCATTCATTCCAGGTAGCTCAAAAGATAGATGCGTTGGAGGTCAGTGGGAAAGGTCAGTTCTGGGTCACAACAACTCTACACTTTTGCAAGGAAGCAATTTGGATTACCACATTCGCTTGCCTTGGGTGCTACCCCTTACTAGCCGGAGCCGTGTTATTCGCGACCTATCCGTTTTGGCGAGAGGGATTCGCCTATCTGTTTGACACTCCGACGGCTGAGCCGCTGCTCCAACCACTGGATTAAGACTCTTCTGCTGACTCAATTGCGCCAAGTGAGATTTACTAGGCGAGCTTCCAGAATAAAAAAACACCACAGAACCGTTAGAAGTTAAACGATTCTGTGGTGTTGCTATGCTCGGTCCCGAGCAAAAAAGGCGAAGGATGATGGCTCCCCGTAGTGGACATATTCAGAGCCCTACTAACAGCTCTTCTAGAACAATCAAACTTTCAATCTGCGGGGTGAACGCCCGACGAGGGCGAGAGGGGCGACAGCCCCTGGGCTCGAATGCCGAATGGAAGAAATTGCTCCCCGGATAGGCCTTCGCGAAAGCTACGGCCCACTCGATGCACCAACATTTCAATCATCCGTAGCCTTGGCGAAGGATGATGGCTCCCCGGACTGGACTCGAACCAGTGACAAGCTGATTAACAGTCAGCTGCTCTACCAACTGAGCTACCGGGGAACACGATCTTTTCTCGAGAATACTTATATCCAAGTCACCCGTACGTTGGTAGAGCAGAAAGGGTGAACGGCGTTGCCGTTCGGTTTGCTTCTCTGCCCAACTCTCAAACTCCTTTGGAGTTTGTCGACCTAGTCGGTCAAACCGAGTGTCTCAGCCCCCGTTTTCTCGCTTCGCTCCGAGGGTCTTCGACCAACTGAGCTACCGGGGAATGCCTCGATATGTTGTTCAGTCAGCTCAAGAAAATCAAGTCTTTTAAGGCGATTAATTCATAAATTTGGGGGGTGAGAGTCGATCGCGATTGAGTTTTCGCCCTCTGAATGGCACCCTGCTGGGCATGAAGTCATCGCTGCACCTGATTTTCTCCTTCCTATTCCTGTTAACCCTCATTGCTTTCGTCATAACCCGTGACGGATTCGCTGAGACAGGTCCGCTCGGATTCGGTTTCGCTGAGCTCCATGAGCCGATGAGTACGGATAGACCTGATTTCACCGAGAGCACAAAGACAGTCCAAGCCGGACACGTACAGGGGGAGTTCGGGTATCGATACACACGAGATGGAAGACAAGATGTGCGACAGCAAGCCGCTCCTGAGGGGCTCCTTCGACTCGGCATGACTGATACGGTTGAACTCCGTTTCTCAGCGCAAGGTTTGAACGAGAGAGGAAAAGACTTTGCTCTTGGAGACACGACTGTCGGGACAAAGATTAAGCTCTTTGAGGCGTGCGATTGTAACTTTGAGATTAGTACCATTATCGATATCACTCTTCCAACTGGCGCAGAAAGATATTCTCAAGATAAGACGTCATCCCAAGTCAGCCTCCTCTGGTCGTACGATCAGGAGAGTGACTGGTCTCTGGGAGGGCAGGTAAATTTCAATGCTGCTGTAGAAAATGAGGAGTACTTCTTTCAGCCAGCCTCGTCACTTTCAGTGTCATACGCGCTCACTGAACGCCTCGGTGTTTACACCGAGTACTTTGGATTTTTCCCTCAAGGGAACAATGCGCCAAGTAATAGCCCAGAGCATTACATGAATGGTGGGTTTACGTATCTTCTCGAAGAAAATCTCCAGCTCGATATTCTCGCTGGCACAGGCATGAACCAAAGAGCCGATGATGCATTCTTTGGTGGTGGGATCTCTTTCCGCCTCTAATGTTCTGAAGTCAGATTGTGAGAAAAATGAGACTTTTAGGGGTATTTGCCCCTGCGGGAGCCCCGCTCGAAGCAACATCCCACGCCCCTCATGCGAATAGCATTTTGAGAACACTCAAAATTATTCAAAGACGAGGGGAGCATGACATTACACATTGTACCTGAACGATATGACCTAAATAGCAGCCTTCAGCCGGAGCTTATGGGAGGTTTGGCTATAGGCGACTATGGAAAGCAGTCACGTGGTTCTACCACCAACGACACATTGAACATATTCACGAGCTCACCTGACCACTCGCAAATTGTAAGTACTGGGTTGGTCTCAACTGAACTACGCGGTGGTCTCATTGATGTTCTTGGTAGCAAGCTCCGCGATATTTTCACCTCCGATGGATTCCGAGATCTTAGCGGTATTCAAAAACAAATCGAGTCCATTATTGATCTTGTACAGGATAATGCCACGGAGCTTCGGGACCTTCGGGATGGTGTTATTGATTTATTTCAATTACTGAAGAGCTCAAAGATGCCTCTTCGCTCACCTCTTTTCTCGAGTATTGCGAAGAAGATCGGAGTTCGTCCTAAGACGCTCGAGCAAACTCTTCGACTCGGCACAGATTGGAAGAATCTTTCTTCTCGGGAACGACTCTATTTTGGAGCACGACTCACTACGGGGATTCTTGAAGATGTGAATGTTTTAAAACCAAGCGAAGCAAGGAAGTATCGCTCTGTTGCAGATGCCATAATGCTTTCGGTACAAAGTGAGGGCTCAACTACAGATAAAGCGCTTGCTATCGCAGGAGCGCTCTCTCAGTTCGCCACCACTTCCTTTGCCGGCGCTCCCCATTCGCCACTTCGAGTCATGGATATACCTGTGGTTGGAAGCGCACTTCTCCCAAGCGGAGAACGGGGATTTCTCCTTGAGAATGGAGACGTGGTATCTGAGCAAGCGCTTATCAATGCACGCAATGTTGGCTCGGCGCTTCAGGCAATTTCAACACTTGTTGGCGATAAAAAATTAGAGGAGAAGCTCCTCTCACTTGCTGAAACGGGACTCTCAGCTGCACGAACAAACGGCCTCATAAGTGATGCTCATGCCGCTCGTGCCGGTGGCGTGTTATCACTTGCTAATATTGCGAGCCGGTGGAGTGAGATGGATGATGCTCAGCGGTTCGTAGCATCTATTCAAGGCGGTGAGATAGTGCTCGATGCGCTCGGGCGCCAGGCCGGGAAAACCCTACTTAGTAAAATCGCCTCCGGAGCAGGAGCTATTGCAGGGATTGTGACTGGGGGAAAACAGGCAGTTGATGTCATCGATATGCTTAGAAATGTCCCGAGAAGTCAGGGAGTCAGGCTAGGAGCCATTGGCTTGGGGAGTGCTGGAGCTGCTATTGGAGCAGGGGTAGCGACTGTTTCGTCTCTTGCTGCTGGAGCTTCACTCGGTGCTACGCTTGGGAGTAGTGTCCCGGTTGTCGGCACCATCATTGGGGCAGTGGTTGGAGCTGGAGTCGGAGCGCTCATAGGTGCTTTCGGTAGTAAGAAGAATAAAGGGCAGGTAGCACGGGACAGCTGGCGTAAAGCAATGGAGCAAGCTCAGTTCGCTAAGAAAATTGATGGCTCGCATCACCTTCCACTTGCTGATGGTACCACCTACAATATTGGAAGAGACGGGAAGTCCAAATTGCAGAACCTTGATGGGAGTGAACGGTTGACCCACGTGCTCGATTGGAAGAACCCACTCGCAACAGAGAATATTCCCTTAGGACATCTCTACGTGATTGCAACCGGCTTAAATCCAACGACTCATAAGGGGAGGGGCCTATTTCATGCGGCTGTCGCACAGAGTCTGAATGCTGCAACTTCGAATGCGACGACAGATATGGATGTGTATGCAAACTTCCGAACGATGCTCGAAGCAGGAGGATCTTCTTTCTCTTCGCTTCGTCAGCAAGTTGAGCTCCTTCGGGTGACAAATAGAATCACTGAGGAAGAGTATACAGTCTATCTCCATCATCTCTCAAAGCTCTCTGGTGAGACGCTAGAACCTACGGATCGGGTTGAGATGCACCAAGCCATTGTTGAGCAGATTCACCGTATGCCGGAACAAGATGATGGAGTAAAAGAGCTTTTAGAGCTCCTGACGGACCAGGGGAAATATGAAGAATCCCTAGAAGCACTCGATGTCCGTCTAGAAGAGCAGGAAAAGGTAAGGCGTAAGGAAGCTGCATAACTTGCTCGGAAGAGCTGTGAGGTGAGCTTATCTTGCTTCACGGCTCTTGGTGTCTGTCAGATATCACTCGAAAGAGGCTCTGATTTTTATGAATGACGTGGTACCCTCTCAGCGGTTGGTTTGAGTGATGAGAGGGTAAACATGGATATCTCGACTGAAATTTTCTTCACCATTTATCTCGATAATAAAACGGGGCAGCTTGCAGCTATTAGTGCTGCTCTTCTTGAAAAGCGAGTCTCTTTACGGGGGATTTGGGGAATAGGAACGAGCCTAGGAGCGGCGCAGGTTGTTTGCATCCCAGAGGATCCGGTGCAATTTACCGCAGTCGCTGAGAAGCAGCGGTGGAATGTAAAAGAGGGGACCTGCTTTTATCTGCACGGACAAGACGAACCTGGTACCCTAGTTGATATTCTCAATAACATTGCTGAAAGAGATCTTTCTATCGTAGCGCTTGATGCGCTTTCTCTTGATGGAAATTTCGGTTGTTATCTGTGGGGATCTGAAGACGATCACGTAGAGCTCTCTCAGATTCTCGGATTAAAATCCTCGTTGATATAAGGTTTAGCATGGAATCACAGGTTTTCGGTATTGCTTCACCTTTTGTGGGTTTGTTGAGGAATCAAGGATTATACGTCCCGCGCCGTTGGGTACGGCCAGTAGTTGGATGGCCGCAAGTGGTACTCATGCTCGCTGGGCTCTATAATCTTGTATTCGGAGAGTGGGCTGTATTTTTTCCGGAGCC
>JBMTVV010000078.1:0-7737 GCA_049451755.1 Bdellovibrionota bacterium | reverse complement strand
GGGGGAACCCTTATGGGCCGGTAGCTCAGTCGGTAGAGCAACTGACTTTTAATCAGTGGGTCGGCGGTTCGAACCCGCCCCGGCTCAAATCCCACTTTACCTCTTTTCCTCGTTATTCCTAACGATGTTCCCTCGTTGTTCCTAACGATGTTCCCTCGTTGTTCCTAACGATGGTTGGTCCTAGCGATGGTTGGTCCTAGCGATTATCAAACGGCGATTATGCAACGGTGGCTGGTGACGAAATTCATTCCGAGTCATGCGCGCCGGCCTCTGACGCTGAAACGGCAGGGGGTCAAGATAATCCTAGCGAATAGCCTAGGAATCCACGCTAGCTTTTTATCTTTTTTCTTACCTATACTAGCTTGGTCGCGTGAGTATCTGTTGCTCACTCATTAATTTATCACCGTGGAGTACTATCTGTGTATCGCTCTATCTTGTTCGCTAACATCAAGATCGTCCTCACTGGTCTCGTTATCCTGACCTCATACCTCTTCGGAACTCTTCCTATCCTACGGTCAGCCGGAGCAGACACTGAAGGCTCCCAAAATACTCTCATACAAGCTGGAGAAACCATAGGTACTCCAACCATCAGTAAAACACTACTCTTTGACCCACTGGAGGGAAGTGAGCTGATTCGCTTCGGAGACCTCAATGGTGATGGCACCAGCGATATCTTGCTAGCGAGACATAAAGGTCAAAAAATCAGACTGCTAACCGCGATGACTCTCGATGGCGAGATTCTTTGGCATCGCGGAAAAATACAAGGCGATCATTCAGGCGTTGTTTTTTCGGATCTTGCCGTTCAGATATTCGATATAAACCAAGATGGAGACAATGAAGTCATCGTGGTCATGGGAAAGTTTCTAAGAGTTCTTTCGGGACGAACTGGCAAAACGCTCCAAAAAGTTCGAGTTACTAGTGATGCGAGGGACTCTATAGCATTTGCGCAACTTGACCGAGGCACAAATCCATACTCAATTATTCTGAAAAATAGGTACTCAAAGTTCTGGGTTTACTCTCACCGACTCCGAGAACAATATGAGCGCACCCTCCGAACGGGCCACTATCCGGTAGAATACGACATTGATGGAGATGGTCGCGATGAGTTTCTCATGGGCTATACACTGTTCCGAGCGAATGGAAGACCAATCTGGAGAGCGAGTCGAATCAAACGACATAATGATGCCGCGGATATTAATGATGTCGATGGAGACGGCATACCAGAGATAGCGATTGCGTCTAGTGGAGATAGCTACCTACTCGACAAGGATGGGAATACACTGTGGAAGCAGGATCATCGACATTCTCAACATGCCATAATATCGAGACTTAACGCAGGTTCATCAGGAGAGCGACAAGTATCTTTCATAGAGCGACCGACGGGCAACGTCTATACTTACGACAAAGACGGCTCTCTCCTCTGGAAGCTATCAAATCTTGGAAAGATTACAATGGCCTCTGCCGTCTCAGGGTGGAGCGATGCTCATGACCAAGAGTTTCTAATGATCTTTCGAATGACCGACAACAATCCATCGCTTATTAATGGTGATGGACACGTTGTCGCAGAGTTTCCCTTTCCCTTAGCCGGGACTCCAGAGAGTGGTCTAAGCAAGCACTTCGTGCACCATTTTGATATCGTGGGTGACCACCGTGAAGAGATAATCATTCATAATGAGCAGGGTCTCGTTGTCTACGAAAATTCAGAGCCCGCCTCTAACCTGCTATTCATTCAAGAGGCGATTCCTAACCGGCGCATGTATAATTCTACATTTTATATTGGCAGTCAGTAGAACCTACCTCTCGAAATCTCTGCCCATAATAGTCTTCCGACCATCGGCGCGAGCAGCTTCAATCGCTTTTTTGCATTCTTGGACAACTTTTTCTGTTAACGCATCGACTGCACACTGACTCGTATTATAGTCACTCATATCACGTACTAACTTTTTAACTTTCGAGACCACAACGAGAGTATCATACGAAACCGATCCAGCAGAGTGAGCCGCGGAGCGCATATTTGAAGCCCCTACCAGCTGGGAAGGAAGCACCGTTCGCTTCGGAGCACGCTCCACAGCGGCTGCGGCATTCCCAGTGTCAGGGCTCCTTTCTTCTTCAGCCCAGGCACTTCTATGACCAAATACTGCTCGGTGCTCATCCCAACATGGCACACTGCAAAAGACTATCCCCTTCCGTTCACTCTTACACCCGCTCACTGAACATCTGTAGTAAGCGCTATTAAAGGCAATCGAATTCTTACAGATGACACAACTCTTCCACGTGCTCATGATAGGAGCCCTTTCTTATTTTTTTATCTCGGGCTCTTTCGAAGAGAGCCCTCCCACGTATGCCTCTGTTCTACAGCGCACTTGATGAGTTCCGCAAGGGAGTAGAACGTACTGAAGACATCCGAAAGTCTTTTGAAAGGAGCGCAACCATACCTCCTACTACACTTGAGAGCGTTATTGCCACGAGCCAGAGCGCCCCCATGGCAACTGCCTGCTCATGGGAGAGGAATGCATGTTGCTGAGTAAAAAAGAAGATATAGCCAGCCTCTCTCACACCTACCCCGTTCCAACTAATAGGAAGACTTCCTAAGATATTAATGAAGGGAACTGTTGTCAGAATATAGAGGAATGGGATTGATGCTCCTAACGCTTCCGCCATGAACCAGTGAAGGGAGATCTGTAAGAGGTGAAATACGAGCGACAGCAGACTGGCTCGAATCAATATAGCAGAGTCACGGGTGAGCATACCGGTTAACTGCTTTAGCTTAGACCCTACCTTCGAGTCGACTGAAAAGAAGCGCTCGATAAGCAGTGGGGTGAGAACCCAGCCCACCCCAACACCAAGACCAAGAATAATGAGTAAGATGATAAGGTACGTATCAAGAAAGTCCGGCCGAAAGAAAAGTGCGGAAAGACCACCAACTCCTGCAAGCACCGCTAGCCCGTGCGCTCGATCAGCCACGACTGAAGTAACCCCAAGTGTTCGGTTCCCTTTTTCACCCGAGATCAATACGCCACGAACGACATCTCCCCCAACCATACCGAGCCCGAAGCAATTTACGAACATACCGATAAAATACGCCTTGAGCGCCTCAAGGCTGGAGACAGAAATACCACCTGCTTGAGCTAGCATACGCCACTTGAAAGCACTCACTACCTGTCCAAGTAGATAGCCCATCACAACAAGCAATATACTCCACGTAGGGATGCTCATAAGGCTTGCAAGACTCACTCTCAGGTCAACGGACCGGGAGATAACCGTGACAATGGCCACGGTTATGAGTAGTTTTATAGCGAGCTTCCAATTCATACCCCGAGATCCTACGATATTGCTCGAAGGGTCTCAATGAAGTGACGGATGAGAGTGAAAATACACGAAGAAAACAGTGGGTCGGGCCACCGAAATGATGTTTCCGGCCGCCATAGCCATACAGTCTCATTTGAGACTTACGGGTGCAGTGCGAACCATGCTGATACTCGGCTGATGGAGCACTATGCGGAATCCTCAGGGCTGCAGCTCGTAAACTCGGAAGAAGAAAGTGATATTATCGTCCTCAATACCTGCACCGTTAAGGGCCCAACTCAGACCGCTATCGAGCGACGCATTAGAGAGCTTGAATCAGTCGGCAAAAAGGTTGTCATCGCTGGATGTCTTTCACAGGCAGACCCAAAGAATGTTCTCTTTCATGATAAGTCACTTATCGGTCCAGACACCCTCGACTCTCTTCCGGAAGCTATCTTAGGAACAATTGAAGGTGCACCAGTTCAGATAACGACTCTAAAGAAAGCGCCGCTCCCTCTCGTAGTCAGAGAGGAGCCTCCTACATCCCCTTTCATTCTGAGTATATCTCAGGGCTGCCTAAGTTCGTGCTCTTTTTGCATGACAAAACTTGCTCGCGGCAATCTCCGCTCGCATTCGATTCGCCACCTTCGAGATACTGCCAGAACAGCAGTCGAGCGTGGGCATCAAGAGATCTATCTTACTTCACAAGACACTTCAGCGTATGGAATTGATATCGGAGTAAATCTGGCTGATTTACTCTCTGCCCTTATAGAGATTCCAGGAGACTTCAGAATTCGTATCGGTATGGCGAATCCACAACACTTTCGGCATTTCGAGGAACGATTATGGCCTCTTTTTCAATCCGAGAAACTCTATCGATTCCTCCATATTCCACTTCAGAGTGGGAGCAATCCAGTTCTGGATCACATGCGAAGAGAACACAGTGCTGAAGACTATCTCTCACTCATAGCCAAGGGACGTTCTCTCTTTCCAGACCTCACCATCGCAACTGATATTATTTGTGGATATCCGACGGAGACGGAAGCAGATCACGAAGCAACGCAACAAGCGCTCCATTCGAGTATGCCAGACGTGGTGAATATCTCCCGTTTCTGGCCCCGTCCAAAAACAAGAGCAGCCACCCTTACTCCCCTTCCGGGCCCACTCGTAAAATCTCGTTCGTCAGAGACAACAAAGCTCTTTCGCCGGATTAGTCGAGCACGGAATCGGTGGTGGCTTGGTAGAAACAACACCGTCTTAATAACGGAAATTCAGCACAGCGAGGCTCCGAAGGGAACGAGGCTTATCGGAAGAAATAGATCGTACAAGCAAGTGATTATCTCAGGCATAACGCGAGCAGAGCAGTCCGATATCTCTTTAGGAGACGCGCTACAATGCACCGTTAACGATTATGGTACATTCGATCTACGGTGCGATTCTATCCTACCTGACTAGCAGGATTACCCGCGCGATAAAATGGCTCAGAAAAGCAAGTTCTCTTCCGACTCTCTGTACGCCTGATGGCTGCTCACTGACAGAACTCTACTTACAGACACCTTGATACGGCTCAAGGTTATCGAGCACTTTCCCAGCCCCTTCTACGACGGCTGCTAGTGGGTCTTCTGCGACAGAAACGCTTACTTGGAGCTGCTCTGCTATGTACCGATCGAGTCCTTTTAGGAGCGCACCCCCTCCTGCTAGCGCTATGCCTGTAGACATAAGGTCTCCTGAGAGTTCTGGCGGGGTATTTTCAAGCGCTTGTCTGATAGCAGCGGTAATACTCGCGACGACTTCGGCAATTGCTTCTCTGATTTCACCCCCAGAAACTATCAGAGAAGCTGGAGCACCACTCGTAAGGCTTCTTCCACGCACTTCCATCTCTTGCTCATCATAGTCGGGATGGGCACATCCAATCGTTTTCTTAATAAGTTCAGCTGTAGCCTCCCCGATGAGTAGGTGGTGGCGGCGGCGCATATGGTTGATAATCGCCTCATCCATGGCGTCTCCACCCTGACGAACCGATAGTGAGTAGACAATGTCTAGGAAGCTAATCACCGCGATATCCGTAGTGCCTCCGCCAACATCAACGATGAGACTTGCAATCGCTTCTGTCACGGGAAGTCCACAGCCAATAGCAGCAGCCATTGCCTCATCAATGAGCTTTACATCTCGAGTCTGCTCAACAATTGACTCTCTAATTGCTCGATCTTCAACTTCAGTAATTCCACTTGGAACACCAACAATGACTCGAGGCTTGATAAGAGCGCGTGACTGTTCCCGAGCAACATGGAGGAAATGGCTCAGCATCATCTTCGCCACCTCAAAATCAGCGATCACACCTGTTCTGACCGGGCGAATGACCTCTACCCCTTGTGGAGTTCTTCCAAGCATCACCTTCGCCTCAGCACCGAAAGCAACGGGACGTTTGCGTTGACCATCACGAGTTACTGCGACGATCGATGGTTCATTGAGCACTATACCCTTTCCCTTTTCATACATGAGGGTATTGGCGGTACCGAGGTCTATGGCGAGATCACGAGCTACGAGTCGAAACATGAGCGATTTCCTCTTTGAGGGGTTGAAACCTAGCCAGTGGCTAAAGGGGGAGGAATGAGAGATTTTACACGCCCCTAGGCCCTGTATGCTATCCTTCTGTAATAGTTGTAAATTCTTGCAATTGCAAGTGTTCGGCAGATCCTTAAAGATAGTTGGGTAAGCAATTAAGGAGAAGGCACAGATGGGAGCAAATATTCGTTCTATTGGGGTTATTGGCGGCGGACAAATGGGAGCTGGGATTGCTCAGGTGGCAGCTCAAGCGGGGCTCTCAACCGTTTTATTCGATATCTCAGACAAGGCTCTTGAAAAGGCGCAAAGCGGCATCATCCGTCGACTCGACAGAGCGATAGAGAAAGAGCAGCTCACACCTGAGGCGAAAGATGAGATTCTTGCCAATCTGACATACTCATCAGATCTCTCCTCGCTTTCAAAGAGCGATTTTGTAGTTGAGGCCATCATTGAGAATATCGAAGTGAAAGAGAAACTCTTCACGGAGCTGACCCCACATCTTGCACCTCATACAATTCTAGCAAGTAATACATCCTCAATTTCTATCACTCGCCTTGCGAGAGCCTCTGATAGACCTCAGCGATTCATCGGCATGCACTTCATGAATCCTGTTCCCGTTATGGAGCTCGTTGAGATTATCCGCGGACTTCAGACGGATGATGAGACGTACGAAATAACAAAGAACCTCTCAGAGCAGATGGGGAAAAAGACGGTACTCGCACTTGATGGGCCTGGATTTATCGTAAATCGCATTCTATGCCCGATGATTAATGAAGCTATTTACCTGCTTCAAGAAGGAGTGAAACCAGAAGATGTTGATCAAGCGATGATGCTCGGAACAAATCACCCTATGGGACCTCTTACCTTGGCCGACTTTGTCGGGCTCGACACCTTGCTTGCGATCTTAGAACTGCTACACCGTGAACTCGGTGAGGATAAGTATCGCCCATGCCCGCTACTGAGAAAGTATGTGGAAGCCGGGTGGTATGGGAAAAAGAGCGGAAGAGGTTTTTACCGGCACGACTAATAGGACTCTCGAAAATTAAAAAAGAGGATGCCTGAAGGTAACATGTAAGATTCTAGCCACTGAGGCTAAAAAAACTGCGTTCATACCGAGGATATGTGTCACAGATATCTGAGACTTCGCCGTTTCCGCAATTAAAGCCTGTAGCTCTTGCTTACCTATTTTGGCTGCTACCACTCGCCTTCTACTGGTATACATGTTGCCCCTACCCTGGCTGGATTGACTCACCCATGATTGCCGGTAAGGTTCATGTATTGGAGACCAATACTTGGGTCAACACTCATAACCTCTTTATTATTCTGGCTAGACTCTGGAGTTGGATATCTCCAGTACAGGATCTCCACTATGATCTGAATTTATTATGTGGTCTCTTCGGAGCTCTGGCTGTGCACTTTATGTTTTTGTGTAGCTGGCGTCTAACCCACAACTTACCTGCTTCCATATGTGGAGCCTTAGCAATCACCGTGTCTCACTCTCTGTGGTGGCACTCCACTATGCTCGAAGTTTATACCTTGAATATGGCCTTGATGGCTATGATTCTTTATAAGGTAGTTTGCTTTGAGCAAACTGGTGACGCTCAGCAACTCTATCAAGCTACGTTTGCATGGGGCCTATCTCTTCTCAACCATATTTTAATGGGCCTATTTCTTCCTGCATTCATTGCCCTTCTTTTTTTTGGAAAACATAAGCGGACGGTGGCCAAGCCGAGAGTATTCGGGTTACTTCTCTTTTTCTTTTTCTGCTCATTTCAGCTCTATTGCTATCTTTTTCTCAAGGAGTTCTCTCAGCAAGCCTCTGCCTACTATCCGCTTGATTTTGATAAGGCATTAGACATTTTCTTACAAATGGCTCACAACACAACT
>JBMTVV010000077.1:0-7744 GCA_049451755.1 Bdellovibrionota bacterium | reverse complement strand
CGACGAGCATTCCCTTTGCCGCTTGCCGAACTCGCCCTCCTTTTTTCATCCATTGAACAGAGCTCTCTGGGAAAAAGCCATAGATGAAAATCCCGGCTACGTAGGCAAAAAGAAGAGCTGGAGCACTCTCAGCTGCAAGGGAAAAGAACGTCGTAAAAAAAGAATTCTCTGAATGTTGGTGCCCGTGAGGAGCCGGCATTGAAATGAAAATGAAAGCAAGCAGAGCAAGTCCTAACAAATTACCAAACCCTTCTGCACTCATGTAGCAGATCGAACTTTGACTCTCTTCCGTCTCGTGCCCGTGCGCCTGATAGACCTCGGGGGAATCGTGGGAATCACCGTGTCCGTGGTGGTGTCCTTCCCCGTGGAGGTGGAATCGAAACAACACAACGTGAAGGATAGAGCCTGCGACAAAAGCCTCTACCCACGGGAAGGTATATTCAAGGGATTGCACTACTGGCCCCTCTGCGAGCAGATACCCACCTATTGTTGCAGCAACCGCACATACCAATGAGAAGAAGGCGATTGGCATACCGAACCGAGGCTTCAGCAACCACCAAAGGGTAAGCCCTACTGGTAACCGGTGAATAACAATGGCCGAGGCGAGTGAGATGACGGAGCTTCCCCCGTGAGCCACTGAATCTTCTACATGGTTTAGTGCTAGTGCGGCTCCATCAATCGAGGTATGGATCAGGAATCCAACGGCACCAAGAATCATCGTCGCGAGGTGAACTTCGTGCTCAATCCGATGAAAAAACCGCTCAAGGAGTAGCGGTCCAAAGAGTCCAAGCGCCAACACACTGAGACTCATAAAACCGAACGATTGCTCAGACTCGGCAAGCAGATGGAGAAGCAGTAGTCCACTGATGGAAACGAAGATAAACCCATCTATAGCGTTCAGTGCGCGAGGACTGCGGTTGACGAACTGGTACAGGAGGGGACCAGCGAGCAGAGAAAGACAGGCAAAAATAAGCATGAACATAGGTAATTACCTGAGTCTACTGAAAAAATAGCGGAAAGAGAAGTTGTCTCCTCTTTCGAAAGGAGGCTTTGCGCTTTACTAGGAAAATAGAAGGCGCTACCCTTTTTAACTGAGAACCAAACGGCAATCAAACATTGTCACAAATTCAATAGAGCGGTAACACAACGGCATAGAGATGTATTCAACGCCTCAGGGAGATATCCCTACCCCGGAACGGCCTGGGACGAAAAAAACGCTCCGGCAAATTGCGTCGTTAACGCGGCACGATCTTGATGTGACCCTCTCTGCTGGAGGGCTCGCGCGACTCGGTGTATCTCCAGACACCCTCACTCCGGAAGAGCAAAAAGCCCTCACACACCGACTTCTCGAACTCACACAAGAAATCGGTGGCGACTCAAGTCTCGCTCATGCAGGCAATGGAAGCTTTCAGCTCCGACCGAACACACCCCAATGGATCTCTGCCATTGAAGATATGCAACGGTTTGACGCTGAGCACCGAAGTCAACTTGATAAACAACTGCTCAATGCCTCGAATCAAAGCGGCCCTAGAGCTGAGTTTTCAAATGTACGATTCTTTGCCATTGGATCTGCAAACCACTATGCGGAAAGAACTATCGCTGCTATCCGAGCAAATCTTGGTGAAGAGGCAGAGCATCAAAACGTTCACCTTTCATACTGGACACGGGTGCGTTACTCCGATGGTGGGGAGAACTTTCGACTTCCGAACGTCAGAAAGAATCACATCGTCGTTTTTATTGATCCATCGAAAGCTCCAAACCTTGCTATGGGAGAGGTGAGCGGTTTCTGTACTGCTGCAAAGCAAAATAACTGCAGTGATATTACGGTTGTCTCACCATATTTTCCGATGCGCAGTGACCGGCCGACTCGCGATACCCGTGAAGCTGCGATGTATCCTGAGTTTGTAAACCGCCTCAAAGCCGTTGGAGTGAATCGTCTTATTACGTTCGACCCTCACTTTAAGCAGTTTGGCCTCGTCTCAGACGGAAATTTCAAAATTGAAGCAGTCTTCCCATCCGCTGCGGTACTGCCCTATATGCAGAAACATCTCCGACTGCGGAATGGAGTGAACGGGGTTGATTGGCGCAAGGGAAAATCCCTCTTTCAACAACCATCCGTTGGATTTATCAGCCCAGACAGCTCTGCGTATGCAAGAAACGAGTTCCTCGGAAAACTCGTCGGAATCGATCAGGCTGAGGTATCAGTTGTAAAAAAGAGAAATGACGCAAGCGTTGATAGCAAACTCTTAATGGATAAGAGCACTGAACTCCCGGTCATTGCGCTCGGTTCAGATGACATCGGCTCTTCGCTCTCCTCGATGATTCTTGCGGGAGCGCTCGCAAAACATGGGCATCTTACTGGCGCAGAACGACAGCAAATCTTAGATGACCCGACGCAGCGATTAAAGAATAGACGGTACACTGGCTCGAAGCTATTCATCGGAATGGTCACGCACATGCAAGCAGTTGGGGGCTTTGCTGAAAAGGCGCTTCAATCCCCTTACGTTGATGCCTGGGTCGTGACCGACACTTGTTCTCTCATCGATATTCCAATGGGGAAATTTGGACCAACGGGACCGTTTGGAAATCGTATTCATGTTGTATCAACGAGTCAGGTTACCGCGGATGCCCTCCAGATGCTCTTTGCGAAACCAAATGGCTTTGACCCTTCAATTAGTCGGCTCTCAAGAGCACTCATACCACCAAAAGACGTTCTCTCACTCTATGGAAGTTCTGAGAAAAATATCTCCAATAAATATCATTCGTAGCGGTGAAAAGGTGCCTGAAAATTCAGGGACCTGAGCATTAACGGGCGAGTAACCTCATAGCTCCTATCCAACCAACCCCACACGCTGCCATACCCCCGAGTATGCTTCCACAGGCATATGTGAGCAATGTTCCCATCTCTCTTCGGTGAGCGAACTCAAACAGCTCATATCCAAAAGCTGAGAAGGTAGTAAATCCTCCAAGAACACCGACAACAAAAAAAAGAAAGGCCGAATCTTTCTCAACCCCACTCTGTGCGTAGATTCCACCGATAATTCCTATGAGCAAACAACCAATGAGATTCGCTCCCATGGTAGCAACAGGAAACTGTAACGAGGGAAAGAAATTCCGAACTCCACAACCCATGACGTGACGAGCTATAGATCCAAGAAAGCCTCCACACCCTACAAGAAATGCCGCCCACATAACCAATGATTCACCCGTTGAGCACTACAGAAGCAGGAGGCAAGGAAGATCGCTCGCTCTCTCCTGGGTAGGCAAAGATTTCACTTTTGTTCTCATCACCAGCCAAAATACGTTCTTGCACTGTGAGTAACTCATGTATGAGGCGATATGAAGTGAAAAGATCCTCTGGCTGATACTCTCGCCACGGCAGAGTAAAACCACGAGTCTCTTGTTCTTCCGTCATATCTAACTCTTCGATATCTCCGATCACGTACTTCCTACTCATCGCAATGATCCACAGGCAATCCCGCTCGAAACGAGAGTCTTCCACCCCTCTCAGGAGCGCTCCTTCACACAGGGATGCGGCTTTATCATCTTCGCCACGCTCAAACGAAAGAAGAATCTGTTGATAGAGAAGCGGTATTGGTAATTCTTCTAGCTCAAACGAATCAATAAGGGACTGCATCTGCTCGAGCCGACCAGTTGCTAAGAGTACGTTCGCATGGCGTGCACTCTGCTCGGGGTTCATTCTAGAATCACTGAGTACCTCCTCCGAGTAACACACCGCTTCTTCCTCTTTGCCGACACGAAACGCAATCGTTGAAAGACTCTGAAGGACACTCCTCCGGATAGAAGCATATTTACTAGGAGGAGCTTCTGCAGCCACCTCAAGTATCTTTCGGTAAAATCTCTCAGCAGATTGGTAGTCTCCCTCGCTCACGGCAAGTCGCGCCACCGCACCCAAAACACGCATATCGCTTGGATTTTTTAATAGGAGTCGCCGGAGAAGCACTTTCGCTTCTCCGTAGAGTTGCTGCTCGCCCAGCACCGTTGCGAGATTCAGTTGAATATCTGAGTTATCTGGAGAGTACTGGAGTGCTCGTCGAAACGAGAACTCAGCCTCTATGAATCGTCCTTCTTTCGCTGAGGATAGCCCCTCATTCACCTCACGAATAAGCGCTGCCTCTTCAAGCGGCACGTAGCGGTCACCGGGTTGCTGTTGCGGAGGCAATGCACATCCGAAAAGGATGAGAGCGATACTGAGGATAGTAGTACACTTCTTCACAACGATAACTTCTTAAATAACACCTCTGGTATGAGCTTAATAACAAGAAGTATCCAACGCCAGAACCAGGGAAGATACACAATATCAGCGCCGCGCTCTATCGCTTTGACGATTCCGTCTGCTACATGCTGAGGCGCGGCAAAGAGCGGCCCTTTCTCAAGGTGCGCTGTCATCGGGGTGTCAACAAACCCAGGTCGAATATCAATAATCCGAATTGGAGTGCTCCCAAATCGATTTCGAAGCCCTTGGAGGTAAAGCGAGAGGCCGCCTTTTGCTGCTCCATATATGTAATTTGATTTCCGAGCCCTATCCCCAGCAACAGAGGTAATCACCGCAAGTGTTCCCCTTTCCTGCTCCTCAAACCACTTCGTCACTTCAGTCGCAATACAGATAGAGCTCATGAGGTTCACCTCATAACTATCCCGAATGAGGGTCCACGAGTTTTGGATATCTTGTTGGTCAGGTAATACCCCATGAGCTACAAGTACCGTATCAACAGTAGCAGCCAACTCTCCATTGCGTGAGAAAAACTCTTGTATCGCATCGGTCGCTGCAAGGTCTACACAGTGACTCGTAACCTGTATTGCACCACGCATGGCGAGATCTTGCCCCATTGTGGCCATCTTCTCACGGCTTCTGCCAACAAGGATGAGTCGAGCCTTTTGCTCAGCAAATCTTCTCGCGACACACTCTGCAATTCGAGATGTTGCACCAAAAATAAGAACCGTTCGGCTCATTACTACTTCCTCCTATCAACCAACTACCCGACGCCAAAACGAAGAAGAGAAGTTCGGATCCTTCCAACGCTGAAACTCATTGAGCCTTGGGAAAAAAGCCTGAAAGCTCTCCGGTCGCATACAGGCGTCTTTCGCCGGATAGAGAGCTCCTCTGAATCGAACCACAACATCCTCCAGCTCTCGAAAGAGCGCGAGTGTAGACGCCCCTTCCATCGGAAAGTCGAGGCATATCGTTACACCGGGGCGAGGGAAGCTGAGCATTCCTGGCGATGCAATCTCACCAAACTCCTTCATAACAGCAAGGAAAGAGGCTTTACCATAGGTCACTACCTTCTCAAGGATCTCTCCTATCCCATCCTCTTTGTGCTCAAAGGGAATAACGCACTGAAATTGAAGAAACCCTCCACTCCCGTAGATCCTATTCCATCCATATACACTGTCGAGTGGATAAAAGAATGGTCGATAGTGCTGTCGGCTTTTTTGTATCTTTTGCCTCTGACGATGATAGTAGCAGGTATTAAAGGCCGACACGCTCATTCTATTGAGGGCAAAGCGTGGGAAATTAAAGGGCACACCGAGGGATGAACGTCGAGCAACCTTTGAAAGCTCATCGTGAGAGAGCGCAGCGCTGTGATTCCCGCGCATAAAGTGGCCCCGGCCAAGGTGGGGAGAACGGTTCACGCAATCAATCCAAGCAACGGTATAGTCAAACTGCTTGTCAGACTCTGCTGCTATCTCGAAGAACTCCTCATACCGATCAAATCGAATCGTTTCCACATCAAAGTACGGCGACTCGATGCGTTTTAGTTGGAGGGTGATGCTCCGAATAAGTCCTGTCAATCCAAGCCCAGCGATCGTGGCTGAAAAAAGATCGCTATTCTCCTCAGGGCTGCAGACAAGAACTCCTTCCTCTGAACGCTCTAGCTCAACACGAAGTACGTGCCGACCAAATGTCCCCGCACAGTGATGGTTTTTACCGTGAATATCATTCGCAACAGCACCGCCGAGTGTCACGAACTGTGTCCCAGGACTCACCGGCAAGAACCATCCTCTCGGCACTGCAAATTGGAGCACCTGCTCAAGTGTCATTCCAGCTTCAGCCTCTAAGACACCAGTACTCTCATCGAATGAGATAATTCTATCGAGTAGCGATGTGAGGAGTAGCGCTCCTCCATCATTAAGACAGACATCTCCATAGGAACGCCCTTTCCCATATGGAAGTACCCCTTCTAACCCCTTTTCGCCCTCGGGTAGCAAATGATCTGTTCGCCACTGAAGGGAGTACTCGCGGTGACGAGCTCTCGGATAACGTCCCCATGAGCCAATGCCCTCCCGAGAGTTATCAGAAATAGGATTCGTCGAGCGTTCCATGGATATGAGGCCTCTCTCCTTACGTGTTTACAACGGAGCACTTGCAAAGAGCATAATACCTATCGCCAATCCGAACACTACATAACTTGCTCGATCTCGAAGAGCAAAAACGATCGGGTCTTCATGTACCTCTCCTCTCCGTGCAAGGAGCCAAATACGAGTTATCCAGAAAAGGAGCACTGGGCACAGTAACCATAAGAAGCTCGGCTCCGCGTAGAGCTCAGAGACAATTGGAGAGTTAATATACAGCGCAAGAACGAGTATCGAGAGATATCCGCTCACACTGCCGAAAATAGCCATCTGCTCGACATCATCTGCATGGTATCCACGGCCGACTGTTTCAGTGAGATTCCGCCTCGCTAGACCTAGAAGCTCAGAGAGTCGCTTCATGCATGCAAGGCTAAAAAATATGAAGAGTGAAAAGGTCAGCAACCACTCAGAGATAGCAACCTCAGTGGCAGCACCTCCTGCAAGGATACGTATGGTATAAAGGGATGCGAGGGTCACAACATCAAGTACTGCTATTTTCTTTAACGTGAGCGAATACGCTGAGGTCAGCAAGAAATATCCAACCAGTACAAGAGAGAACCGCCAGGGTAATAGCCCTGAGAGGAGAAACGCAACAACAAAAAGTATGAGCCCACTTCCAACAGCAAACGGAATTGACACATCTCCTGCTGCAAGCGGTCGGCATTTTTTCGAGTGATGCGTTCTATCATTTTCGACATCACCAAGATCGTTAAAAATGTATACAGCAGAAGCCGTCA
Source organism: Bdellovibrionota bacterium (assembly GCA_049451755.1). Lineage (GTDB taxonomy): Bacteria > Bdellovibrionota_C > UBA2361 > UBA2361 > RFPC01 > RFPC01. The sequence continues at coordinate 632 of JBMTVV010000077.1, read as the reverse complement.
TAGAGAATAGTAAGAATGCTATCGCTGCTTGAACAAAGAGATGAAATTCATCAACTCGGTGCGCCATGAGCAACGGGAGAAAAACAAGAAAGTTCTTTACCCACTGATGTATACGCAACATTCGAAGCGGGCCAGAGAAATCGCGAGCAGAAGAGAACCTCTTTGCTTCAGGATGAAGGGTGAGCGCCCGACGAACAACGCTTTGGTGTGACTGCACAATCCCTGCACGGCATGCGCTCTTCCACACAGCAAGATCAGCCGATGAATCCCCAATATACTCAAACTCTCCGTAGCGTTGCTTAAGAAAATCGGCTTTCTTTTCGCCCTTGAGATTTTTATCAGAAGTGGTCGCATGGACCTCATCAAAGAGGCCGAGGTGATTTGCAATCCCTTGAGCGAAACTCACATGGCTTGCTGTAACAAGAACAGTTCGTCGACCACGCTCTCGCTCATGCCGTACATACTCAACAACCTCATCGTGGTACGGCAGGAGATCAAATCGTGGCATCACTTGCTGTGCTATGAATGATTTACAGACAGCCCTTCCCTTCAATAAGGCAAAAAGAACCTCTAAAATACGCCAAGGACTCTTCCAGAGAAAAAGAACAAGACTTTCAAAAAAGAGGTCTGTT
>JBMTVV010000076.1:0-7756 GCA_049451755.1 Bdellovibrionota bacterium | reverse complement strand
GTCAATAAGTCCCGCAGAGTCATCACCACCATCATCACCAACTCTACTCATAACCGCTAGCGAAGATACTACTACTTCCCGAGCAGCAAATGAGGAGAGGACTCCGATACTTACTCGCCAGTCAAAACCGAGAGGCTCAAAGACAGGCTCGATACTTTTCCCGATTCTGCCTATGAATGAATACTCCAATGCGGCCTGCTCTTGCTGAATCCCTTCGGGCACGACGTAGTCATCTGGAAGTTGGGGGAATGTAGCTAGACACCAGAGTGTCACCGAGATGCCCAATATAATCGTTCCAGCTTGACGCAAAAATGTAGCCCCACGATCAAAAGAAAGCTTCAGCGCATCTCTTATACTTGGTCGACGATATGGAGGGAGTTCAATAGCCAGCTGGGTTGGCTTCCCAGGAAGAACAGAGCACTGAAGAATGAGCGATACGAAGACGGCTGCTAGTGCACCAAGCAAGTAGCCTCCCACAAATACGAGGGCTCCTCCGAGCGGGTCTCCACCAAACAAGAGAGCTGCCACCATAAGATAAACTGGTAAACGAGCCGAACACGTAAGTAGTGGTAGAATAAGAATTGTTCGCAGTCGATCTCTCTTATTTTCAATCAATCTCGTGGACATGATCGCGGGTACAGCACATGCATGTGCTGCCAGCATGGGAACAAACGCTTGCCCCGGCAATCCGAATCGACGCATCAGACTATCCATAACAACAACCGCCCTTGCGAGGTAGCCAGAATCCTCCAAGAGAGCAATACCCATAAAGAGCATGCAAATCTGTGGCAAAAAGATTACGACTCCACCAATTCCTGCAATAACCCCGTCAGTAAGAAAGCTTCCAAGCAGTCCTTCAGGTAACAGAGACTGAAACTGTGCCACGAGCAACCCTATACCAGAGTCGATCCAATCCATGGGAAAGGCTGCGATGGTGAAGACTGAAAAGAAGAGTCCCATCATCACTAATGCAAAAATTGGAAGACCCCACAATGGGTGTGTCACTACTCGATCCAGAAGATCTGAACGTTTTGAGACTGACGTATGTAGGTTCGGAACCGCCTTATCTACGACCGTATCAGCCCAACGGCAACGAGCAGTCACACGACAGCCGGAACAAGATGAACAATTCGCCAAAGCAGGTGGAGCTCCTACTACTTCGGGCTCGTTTCGCAGTGTGCTCTCAATAATGTCAACCAGAGCATCAATGCCGGTCCCCTTGCGAGCCGAGATCGGTACTACTGTGACTCCGAGCTCCTCCGATAAGACATCGAGATTGATGTCTATACGTTTTCGTCTCGCTTCATCAATCATATTGAGAGCGACAATCACGGGAACTCCTAGATTACGAAGCTCGCCTGCGAGTGGCAAATGATGTGGCAACCTCGTCGCATCAAGAACCACGACCATCAGATCTGGGCGGGTTATGTGTGGATTTTCGCCAAGAATAGCAGTGCGTGCTACCACTTGATCGAGGCTCTCTCCATCGAGCCCATAGAGGCCTGGCAGATCAATCAGTTCGATAGGACCAGATAAAAGAGCGAGACTAGCTCTTCGTACCTCTACCGTTGTTCCTGGAAAGTTTGCCGTGTGACTACGTAGACCAGTTAATCGATTAAAAAGTGAGGTTTTGCCCGCATTCGGTTGCCCAGCGAGTACGACACAGAGAGGTCGCGTATTACGTACCGGTTGGATCACCTCATCTGGTAGTATTTCTAGCATGGCGCTCACGAGAGGATTTCCTCATTCCGAACCACAAAAATTTTTGCAGCGAGATTCTTATCAAGAGCGATTCTTGCTCCCGCCGTCGACACAATGCACCCACGCCCTTTGCGCATGAGTGTAATTCTTCTTCCAGGCGTCAAGCCGAGCCTGAGTAAACGTCCTAGTGATGTGGGCTCTAACTCAATGGTATCAACAACACCTTCTTGACCTGGAGTGAGCTCCAATAAGCTACAAGCGAGATGACATGGCTCAGACATTAATAACAACCCAAGAAATACTCATCACCTTGATAATAAAAGCGACTATTTGGCATACCAAGTAAGAGTAGCCTATCTATAAAGTGAAGCAAGTGATCGCAAAAGAAAAAGACACCCCCCTCACCGAGCAGATAAAACGATGTCATCTTTAAAGGCTTTGATACTAGCTAGTTATGAGCGTATCACTCAGAGGTGGACGGAGTAGAAGCCCTCTTGCTTCATGCGCCGTGCGAGCCAACTCAGGATGAGACTCACGCAGACGAGAAAGCTGATGAAGGTGATCCGCCGTCTGAGTAATGAGCCTGGCAGCATCCCCCTCTGCCACCCCAGCGAGCTTTAAGAGGGAGGAGAAACTAGCCCAACTTTCGGCATGCAGCCATGTGTGCACCGTCAGCGCTCCATCAGGTAGTACCTCAATGTCAGAGGCTGTTGTCGGCCCACTGTAAATCTGCTGCACTCGTTGAACCACTAAATCCAAGTGCGCATAGAGATCTTTAGACAAGGGATTCGGTGCTAAAGAGAAATAATTTCGGTGCGCATCTCCAGCAATAGAGCCAACAAGGCAGGCGAGTTCGTCCTCTGATTTCTCATAGAACAAACCCTCCTCTATCGCTTCAGCAAGGTGCAGGACAAGACTCGTACACAGCTCTGCTGACCAAAGCCCTTTTTCCGTGAGACCGCGCTCATCAAGATGACCGAGATCTCGAAGCCCTTTTAGCGAGAGCTCAAGTTGAATTTCTTGGTGTAGTTCTAAGCGTTCTGCCTCCCGTATAGTGCGACGAATCCGTTTCTCGACCTTCTTCAACTCCTTGACCGGCAGCGCTCTCTCTTGGAGTTCTGACTGCATCGATTCGGACTCTCTTCTCAGCTCTTTTGCTCGTTTGCGATCATAGAAACCAGCCAAACTTCTCTCAACGGTGTAACGAAGATCATCAACACTACGAAATTTCAGTAAGTTCAATACAGTCGCAGGAGCTGCAAAATACGCCGAACGAAGCGGATCAGGTGGACGATGCGCGAGACCATGGACCACTCTGGCATCAGAAAATTGTCCAGGTGCAACGAGACAAACCCCAACGGCGTCCTTTCCTCGACGGCCGGCTCTCCCCGCCATCTGCTGAAACTCGGAAGGACTAAAGTCAACGAAACCTTCATTCCCTCTACGACTATGCGCAGTAACGATCACCGAGCGCGCCGGAAAGTCAACGCCAGCCGCCACAGTTCCCGTTGCCACCATCAAACGAAGTAATCCTTGCGACATAAGCTCTTCGAGTAACAGTCGCCATTGTAGAAGCTGACCGGCATGATGTGCCCCCGATGCGGTACGAATGAGCGCAGGAAAGTGCGGATGCCCCTCGACAATCTCTGCCTCCATACCATACTTCTCGATCACTAACTGACACTGCCGCCGAATACTCTCTTGAACCGTATCTTCCACCAGCCCCACCTTCGAGCCATTCAGCCTCTCGATATCTTCATCACATTGTTTTCGTGAAGAACGGAAGAGAATTGCCGGAAGGAGTCCATCTCCGTGTAGCTCCGAGAGAATTTGCGTAACGGGAAAGCCTCGAAAAAAATGAAAACGATTATCAACGCCGGCCACGACCACGCCCTCCATTTTTTCGAGAACGGGAACCAGACCTTCCCCCATCTCCACTTTTTGAGTTTCGCGCTCCAGCACCGCCCCTACCAACATATGCTGAAGAGGAACGGGAGCTCTTCTTGGCACCATCCTGATAAAACTCACGAACCTCTCGAAGAAGATGACCCTTCTCATCCTCTAGTGGGATAACACCCAACTGAGGATGCAAGAATCCGTATCGCAGCTCCACTGGGCGCTTTGTCTCGACGATCACTTCACACGGCTTGCCCCTTACTTCAAGTAACCACTCTGCGATCTCATAAGGATTAGAGATAGAAGCCGAGAGCATCAAGAGGGTAGAGTCTCTTGGCGTAAGAATGATGCTCTCCTCCCAAACCGCTCCACGCTGAGAATCAGAAATAAAATGGACCTCATCGAGCACAATCAGTGAATACCGCGCATGAACGTGATAGAGTTCATTTCGGTATATTTCAGTGGTAGCTATGACAACATCTGCATCTGTCTCAATCTTACGATCTCCAGTCAAAAGACCGACAGAGTATTGCGGTTCAAATATTTTGCGCAGCTCATTAAACTTGGTATTTGATAGTGCTTTGAGGGGTGTGGTGTACACGGCACGGAGCCCCATTCGTAGACACGCACGAATACTCTCAATCGCAATATAGGTCTTCCCAGCACCAGTAGGAGCAACGACTAAGGTATCCTTACTTTCACTCACATTCGAAATGGCAAGCGTTTGGAAGGGATCTGCCTGAAACTTCCCCGGCTCAGGGACTCCGATTCCGGAAAGAAACGCATCTCTCGCTTCTTTGATGAACTTATTTCTCATATCATACTGCCATTACTCTAATAGCTATTAACGGGTCGATCGCTAAGCAGCAGCATCGAGATCATACCGACAACTCACAAAGTGTCGGACCTCTTCGTTTGCATCCGTGCGCAACGCGTCCAGCGTACCATCAAAAACAATTTTGCCATCAAAAAGCCCAACAATACGACTACAGACGGGCAACAGACGTCGGAGATCGTGACTCACGAGTACCATCGATGTCCCTAAACTCTTATGCAAAGACTTTATAAGAGCCATTATGACACTACTTGCAACAGGGTCTAAGCCTGATGTCGGATCATCCAATAAGGCTATCTCGGGCTCATTAACGAGAGCGCGCGCTAGGGAAACCCGTCGTCTCATCCCACCGCTTAACTGAGCGGGGAACTTATGCCCATGGCGAAAGAGCCCTACCTTCTCGAGTATAGCACCCACGAGCTGCGAGACCCTTGCCTTTTCCTCTTCTTTAAGATTGGAACACGGCACTCGGCCTCCAATAAGAGGAAAGGCCACATTATCAAGCACCGAAACTGAATCAAAGAGCGCGCCCTCCTGAAACATGAAGCTTACTGCTCCACATTCGCCTAAAAAGTGATGCACATCTCCTTCCGTTGGCTGCAAAACGTTCGCAAGTGTCTTCAGTAAAACACTCTTCCCACCTCCAGAAGGACCAATCAATCCGACGATCTCACCCCGAAAAAGCTGAAGATGCACATTGGATAAAACACGAAGTGTATCAAACCGCTGAACGAGATTATTGGCTTCAAGCACTACCTCAGCAGCTGATTCACTCACCTGCCCTACTTCGTCCATATGGCCTCATTGTCTAATGCGTTGCGAACTATATGTGAGAGATCTTCCACCGTGAACGGCTTGAACATAAAGTGGGTACGTGGCTCCTTTAGAACTTTTTCCACTAACTCCTCTTTGCTGTACCCACTCATTATGACCACCGGCAATTGAGGGCGAACTCGGCGCAATTCTTGGAACAATTCATCTCCCGTAAGATGAGGCATGAGCATATCAAGAAGCGCCAGGTCATACTCATTACTCATATCCGAAAGGCGCGCTAGGGCATCCCGCGGATCTCCCAACTCCTCAACATCGTATCCTAAATGCCGAAGACTCATAGCCACAACATTTCGGACAGAATCCTCATCATCAACAACAAGAATACGTTGTGCATCGCCCCTCGCGAACTCTGGGCGCTTTGAGGAACTATCACTATCAACTATTGATTCCTCGTCATCAGCTGGTTCCCGCAAAAAGATCCGAATTGATGTCCCCTCTCCTTCTTGGCTTTCAATCTCAAGCATACCACCATATGACTCGGTGATAGACGCAACCGTAGGGAGCCCTAGCCCAGTACCACGCTCCCCCTTCGTGGAGAAGTAGGGCTCAAGGGCTTTTCTCTGAGTGCGCTCACACATCCCAGCACCATCATCCTCCACTTCTAGGATAACATAACGAGCGTCCACTTCTTCAGGCTCTAAATCTGGAATTGGAGGAATATCATCTTTCTTCGCAGGTCGAATCCTTACAACAACTAACCCCCCACCGCCTTGCTCTATTGCATCTCGTGAATTGACCACTAAATTCACAAGTATTTGAGCCAACCTTCCCGCAGTACCTTGAACGTACAGAGGCTCGTCGGGTATCTCAAGCGCAAGCTCTATTCGGGACGACAACGCTCCTCGAAGCAATGGCACCGTACTCGACACGAGCTCGACGATGTCGGTCACAAGGTTTCCTGTTTCGGTCTCATACTTCGAAAAATCTAGGATCTGCTTGGTAAGCGTTGATGCTTTCTTCGCTCCGCTGGTGATGGCCTCTAGGCTTTCCTGATGGGCTCCATCTTCCGGTAAGATTGCTTTCAGAAAAGTGACATGACCTAGAATACCAGCCAGCACGTTATTAAAATCATGTGCCACACTACCGGCTAACATGCCCAAGGTCTGAAGCCTCTGCTGATGAAAAAATTCATCAGCCTCATCAACGATGGTACAACGAAGAAGAAAGTACTCCTCCCCTAGGGAAATACACTGAACTTCAACATCTTTCTCTTCTTCATCGACGATGAAATGTTCAACCTGCTCACCAATAACCAGAGGGAAATCAGAAAAATGTGGCCACAAATCGCGCAACGCGACGCTACCATTCTGAAAGAAATTAGCGACAAACCCATCAGAGAATGCCAATACTTCATGTTCCTTCGTAACTAGGAGCGCTGGCTCTTGAATAGACTTACAAAGATTTACTACTGGAGGAGTGAGTTCATCAGACAACAGATTCTATCCTTCATTATGTTACGCGTAACCACTCATCCACCTGGCATCATGAGTAAGAATTACGGCGACCGACCTTATACTAACCTAGTACCTAATTTCAGGCAGTTACGCCACCAGCTAAGATACATCTTACTGAACTTCGCCAAGCTCAAGTGGTCCCCAATAAAAAACCAAATCACTATAAAGCCTGTATATTCACGCACTTAGTGAAATGCTTCTATTAACGTCCCTCTCTTCTGGAACCATTTCCAGATCTCGTGAATCTTAACTGCTGTGCTGCTGATATCAATGTCACGGCGCATGCAACAGAAGGTTTACGGGCTCGTGGGAGGCTCAAGGATACGGAGTAAAGAGGTATGAACACAGGTACAGAACGTGGAACGGTAAAGTGGTTTAACGACGCCAAGGGATTCGGGTTCATTAACCACAATAACGGCGAAGATGTTTTCGTTCACTTCTCGGTAATTGAATCTGAGGGGTTTAAAACACTTAAGGATGGTGAGCTCGTTGAATACGAACTGACTCAAGGACCCAAAGGGCTGAATGCAACTCGGGTATTGAGACTCTCTCCCCCACAATCTTCCGACAGTGCTTCTCCAAAATCACTTGCAAGCCAGGTTGAGGTTATCTCAACAGAGGTTGCACCAGAAGAAACTTCCGTGAGCGAAATCTCAGAGGATCTTACTACTAATGTCATTGCTGCAAGGGAGATGACAATCGAAGGTGATAAAAGCCTCCTTTCATAGGAACGAATAAATAGCATCAACTGAGCGGTCATCAGACCTCTCTAGAAGATGACATAAAAAAGCCCGGCAGCACATGTGCCGGGCTTTTTTCTATTGGGCCTCTTTGCTTACGACACGCATGATGATGCCCAAATAATTAGCAGCACCATGTGCATCTCAGCTCTCGCCTGCTACGCGACTACGCTAGCTCTGGAAAGAAAAAGCTGACTTCAATCTTTGCATTCTCTGTGCTGTCTGAACCATGAACCGCATTCGCTGAGATACTATCAGCAAAATCCGCTCTAATAGTCCCGGGCTCTGCCTCTTGT
>JBMTVV010000075.1:0-7793 GCA_049451755.1 Bdellovibrionota bacterium | reverse complement strand
GGAAAGATGAAAGAGCTTTTGAACGTTGATTACGGAATGGGTGGGGTCACAACACATATGCGACCCCGGAAGGAAGGGGATGATCTCCACTCAGAGACGATGATCCTAAACCTAGGCCCAGCGCACCCAGCGACGCACGGTACGGTGCGAATCGTTGCAGAGCTTTCTGGGGAGAAGATCCTCGATGCTGATGTCGAGCTTGGATATCTTCACCGTGGGTTCGAGAAGATGTGCGAGACGGTCGACTACAACAAGGTGATGCCGTATGCCGATCGCCTGAACTATGTCTCTCCGATTATTAATAATGTTGGTTGGTGTTTGACGGTGGAGAAGTTGCTTGGAGTTGAAGTTCCAAAGCGCGCTCAGTACATACGAGTAGTAATGTCAGAGCTCTCTCGTATGTGTGACCACCTCACATGTCTTGGCGCCTCTGCTATGGAGCTCGGAGCGTTCACCGTGATGCTCTACATGATGCAGGCTCGTGAGTATCTCTGGGAGCTCATTGAAGAGGTAACCGGAGCTCGGTTGACCATCTCGTACGGTCGCGTCGGTGGATTGAAGGATGATCTCCCAGAAGGGTTCGGTGACCGGATGGCAGAAGCATTCACTGGTATTCAGAATCACCTCGATAACTGCGATAGGCTCTTAACTCGCAATAGAATCTTTATCGACCGGATGTGTGATATCGCAGTCCTCAACGCAGAGCAGGCAGCAGATTTTAGCCTTACTGGCCCTCTCGGAAGAGCATCTGGATTGGATTATGATGTACGGAGGGATTTTCCATATTCGAGCTACGAAGATTTCGAATTCGAAGTGCCGCTCGGGACGAAGGGGGACAACTATGATCGCTTTCTCGTTCGATTCCAAGAGATCACTCAGTCAATGCGTATCTGTCGGCAGGCAATGGCGAATTTGCCAGATGGAGAGATTGCACTCGAAGATCCTCGTATTGTCCTAACACCGAAAGATGAGGTGTATAACTCAATCGATGGAATGATTAACCACTTTGAGATGGTGATATTTGGCGTCCAGCCACCAAAGGGTGATGTCTACATTCCCGTTGAGGGGGGTAACGGAGAGCTTGGATTTTATACCGTTTCCGATGGAACAGGTCGTCCGTACAAAGTTCATGTGAGAGCACCTTCGTTCATTCACATGGGTGCAGTACGAGAGATGCTTCTCGGTGAAACGATCGCCGATGTGGTCCCGACATTCGGGATGGTGAACATGATTGGAGGAGAGTGCGACCGGTAACTCGAATGATAACACTTGGATAGTCCGGTGTGGATCGCGAGGTTGGTTGTCGAACGGAAGTCAGCTTCGATAGGAAAGAGAGGTAAGGAATAATGAGTTTTTCAATATCTCCAGAGGGAGAGAAGAAAGTAAGCGAGCTAAAGGCGAAGTATCCACAGCCCCAGTCAGCAGTGATGCCGATTCTTTACCTCGTGCAAGAAGAGCACGGACATATCTCTGATGCAGCGGTTGATTGGATTAGTGAACAGGTTGGTATTTCGCCGGCTCACGTTATGGAGCTTGTCACCTTCTACACCATGTATCGCAAAGAGCCTCTAGGGAAATATCACATTCAAGTGTGTAGAACCCTTTCGTGTGGTCTCTGTGGTGCAAAAAAGCTCATGGAGTACTTACATGAGCGGCTTGGAGTTGAGCCGAAGCAGGTAACGAAAGATGGGATGTTCAGTTATGAGCACGTTGAGTGTCTCGGATCGTGCGGCACCGCGCCAATGTGCGAAATCAACGATACCTATTTCGAGAATCTGACTCCCGAAAAGTTGAAATCGGTGCTCGATGATATTGAAAAGTCAAAGCCAGATCTGAGCTACTCCCAAAGCCGTGATGAGCTGGGAGCGGGGTTGGAAGGGTATTCGAAGTCTGAGGTGATGTAGAAAGAGTGAGCGTTCCCGTACAGACGGGATTTCGAAGCTTGGGGTATACGTTCGTTGGTGTAGGAAAAAGAGAATGGCAGAACACAAGCAAATCTTGTTGAAGAATGTTCGAGAGAAGGATCAACATCTGATTGCTCAGGCGATTCAGCGTGGTGCCTATGAAGGGCTGAAGAAGGCGCTTGCAATGGATCCGTTAAAGATTATTGATGAGGTAAAGACCTCCAAGCTCCGTGGGCGAGGAGGAGCTGGATTTCCGACTGGTATGAAGTGGGGGTTCGTTCCCCGAAACTCCGGCAAGCCAGTGTATCTCATCAACAATGCCGACGAGAGTGAGCCTGGGACGTTTAAAGACCGGGTGTTGCTTGAGCGAGATCCACACCTCGTGATTGAGGGAATGCTCTGTTCTGCATGGGCCCTTCAGAGTGAGTGGTCGTGCATCTACGTCCGTGGTGAGTACGCATATCCATACATTCAAATTCAGCGAGCGATTGATGAAGCATACGAGCGGGGTTTTCTCGGCGATAATGTGTGCGGCAGCGGTTGGAAGCATCACATGGTGGTTCACCGCGGAGCTGGAGCCTACATTTGTGGTGAGGAGACAGCGTTACTTGAGTCCCTTGAAGGGAAAAAAGGGCAGCCACGTTTGAAGCCTCCTTTTCCAGCTATCTCTGGGCTGTATGGATGTCCAACTGTTATTAACAACGTCGAAACACTCTCAAACATTCCGTGGATCGTTCAGAATGGCGGAGAGGCGTTTGCCTCACTTGGTGTTGAGAATTCAACTGGAACGAAGTTGGTCTCCGCTTCAGGACACCTGAACCGACCTGGGGTGTACGAAGTAGAGATGGGGTATCCACTCCTTCAGTTCATTGAAGAGGAGTGTGGTGGAGTACGTGACGGCAATGCTCTTATGGGAGTTATCCCCGGCGGTTCATCAGTGAACGTGCTCACTGCTGAAGAGTGTCAGGGTGTGAATCTTGACTATGATTCACTCCAGAAGGCGGGTTCGAGTCTTGGATGCGCCGGCTTTATGGTCATGGATAATACGACAGACCCGATAGAGGCGGTATTGAGCCTTTCACGGTTCTATGCGCATGAATCGTGTGGTCAGTGTACACCGTGTCGTGAAGGAGCTCACTGGATCGAGAAGATTTTTGCACGGATCGCGCAAGGGCACGGGCAACCAGGTGATATCGAGTTAGTGGAGAGTCTCTGTGACCAAATTGGTGGGCACACGATCTGCGCTTTCGGAGATACAATGGTGCTCCCATATCGGAGTTTCTTAAAGAAGTTTCGAGCACAATTCCGAGCGCGTATTGCTGAGGTAATGAAGGGCGTTGAGCCCCGTCGTGAATCGATTGACTTTGAAGTTGGCATGCACTGAGCGGAAGAAGAACGAAAGGGCTAGGAAGGCACATGGCTGAGACATCGCAAACAGAAATGGTAACCTTAACAATTGATGGGATGGAGGTATCTGTCCCGAAGGGAACAAACATTATTGAGGCTGCAAAAAGCCTTGAAGTGGAAGTCCCTTTTTACTGCTACCACCCACATCTGAGCGTGCCGGGAAACTGCCGGATCTGTCAGGTAGAAGTTGAGGGCGCTCCGAAGTTGATGATTGGATGCCACACGCAGGTAACAGAGGGCATGGTTGTCAAAACACACAACACGAGCGAGCTTGTGCGTGAGACGCAAGCCTCTACCATGGAGCTCTTGCTCATTAACCATCCGCTCGACTGTACCGTGTGCGACCAAGCCGGGCACTGTAAGTTGCAAGACTATCACTACGAGTACAACGCGAGGCCGAGTCGGTTCCTTGAGGAGAAAGAGCATAAGCCGAAGGCAGTGCCACTCGGTTCAACCGTCATGTTAGACGCTGAACGGTGCATCGCTTGTACTCGGTGTGTTCGTTTCTGTGATGAAGTAACAGAAACAGGAGAAATCGGACTTCTCAATCGAGGAGACCGGTATCAAATAGCAGTACGTGAGGGTCGCGAGCTCGATAATCCGCTATCAGGAACCGTTGTTGATCTCTGCCCAGTGGGAGCACTTACACACCGTCATTGGCGGTTTAATACGCGGATTTGGTATGCGAATCCGAAAGATTCCATCTGCACTGGATGTTCAACTGGATGTAATGTGAAGGCGTATGAGCGAGACGGGCAGGTCGTCCAAGTGAAAGCGCGCCTCAATGGAGAGGTCAACAAAGAGTGGTTGTGTGATGAGGGGCGTTACGGCTTCGACCGATTCCTCCCAGCGTCTCGTGTTGAAAGTCCATACGTGCAGGGTGTTCCCGTGTCGCTCGAGCAAGCGCTTGAGTCGCTCACGGAGCTCAAGAAGGGAAAGACCTTGGTCTTGTGTGCACCAGACCTTACGCTTGAAGACCTCTTCATTGTTGAAGCATTCACGAAGAAGTGTCTTACGGAGGCTCAGTGGGTCACTGCAGTTAGAAAACGAGAGCTCACAAAAGTTGAGCAGATTCTTATCAGTCCTGACTACGCTGCAAACATGGCTGGTGCGGCCTTTGTGAGGGGTACATCCGCCGATCAATTTAAAGGGGCGGGAGAGGGTGCAGGTCTTCGTAGCGCACTCGAACAGGAGTATGCCGCTGCACTTAAGCTCTTGAGGGAAGATTATTTTGACAACGTGGTATTCGTGGGAGATCGCTCACTTGATGAGCGCGATGTCGCGGATATGGAGCTACTTCAAGCCCTCACGAGAACCCCATTTAGTGTGGGAATTCTGTGTGACCGAGAGGGGGCGCTCTTTGAAAATGCGCGAGTGGTTCTTCCCGGTCGGAGTGTCCTCGAAAAAAGTGGCATGTTCATCAATCGAGACTACCGACTACAGTACGCACAGCAGGTAGTCCCAATTCGTGATGGCACCTACCAACACTGGAAAGCACTCAACCTCATGGCTCAGGCACTCGGAAAGAAGTTAGTGGAAGCGGAGCGAGATAGGGATCTTACGACAGCACTCCTCGCGAGTGAGAGTGGGCTTGCAGGCGTTTCTATCCGTTCGATGAAGCAGGGGGGAGTAGATCTCACCTCCAGTTCGCTGAGCACTGAAGGAACAGCAGCGGCAAATGGTCATACGGGTGTTACGGTTTCAGAGAGAGAGAGTGAGAGAGCATGAATGCAGTAATCGGAATCTTGATTAAAGGGTTTATCGTTCAGCAGGTCACACTTGGCCTCGCCTCCTTTTGTACCTGGGTAGAGCGGAAGGGGTCAGCCCTCATTCAAGACCGGGTTGGGGCAAACCGTGCTGGAACGAATCTTGTGGTGGGAGATCTGTTAAAGACGAACAACCTCCTCTTAAAGCCATTTTCGCTCGCGGTTCGCGCGTTGCTGCTTGCTCCTACGTTTGCGCTTATTCGATTTCTCGGATCGATTGGTGTCATTAATACTCTCTTGAACGATGCACTGAAGGCGCTTTTCAAAGAGGATTTCGTGCCGGAGGGGACGAATGTATTCCTTCATGCGCTGGGTCCTTTTATGGCGGTGTTCCCAGTATTTCTTGCTTTCGCCGTCATTCCGCTTGCACCAGATGCCGTTCTCTTCGGTGTGCCGATTCGTTTCCAGGTAGCAGAGATCTCGACAGGAGTTCTTTTTCTCCTCGCGATGGGATCGATTGCGGTGTATGGGGTCGTACTTGCAGGCTGGACGGGAAACAATAAGTTCTCATTACTTGGTGCCTTACGGGCAGCGGCACAGATGATTTCATATGAGCTTGCGATGGGAATCGTGTTTGCCACTATCGTGCTTCACTTCTCAAGCTTTGACCTCTACGAAATTATTGAAGCGCAAGGTGGATCACTCATGAACTGGGGAGTCTGGTTCATGTTTCCAACAGGCTTTATTGCGTTCATCATTCTGTTTGTCGTAGGCATGGCGGAAACGAAGCGAGGCCCGTTTGATCTTCCTGAAAGTGAGTCTGAGCTCGTGGCTGGATACTTTACTGAGTATTCTGGCATGAAGTTCCTCCTTTTTTGGCTTGGTGAGTTCGCGGAAATTGCCCTGTTTTCAATTATCCTCACAACGTTCTTCTTCGGTGGATGGCACATCCCGTTCGTCACCCTTCCAGAGGGTGTGTGGTGGGCAGCACTGCTTGGCCACGCTGTCTTCATGGGGAAGGTGCTCTTTTTCTGTGTGCTGCAAATAACGATCCGATGGACGCTCCCGCGGTTTCGCTATGACCAGTTGATGAATCTCGGTTGGAAGATGCTCCTTCCGTTAAGCATAGTAAATTTACTCGCTGCTGCAGTAGTAAAACTTTTGCAGGGGTGAAACTTCTTTCGTAAAGGATACGGAATGTCGCTTATTGTCGTTTTACTTGGAGCTCTCCTCATTGGTTCAGCGCTTGGTGTTGTCATCGCGCGCAACCCAATTCACTCAGCGCTCTTTCTGGTAGTGAACCTCGTGGGAGTCGCGTGTGTCTTTGGCGCGCTTGGAGCTCACTTTCTCGCAATGGTACAGATTATTGTTTATGCCGGTGCGATCATGGTGCTTGTCATCTTCGTGCTCATGTTGCTGAACACGAAAAGTGAGCAGCGAACCTTCGGAACATATGTCCAGTTTGTGGCAGCGGGTATTGCGAGTGTGATTTTTATTTCTGTGGTTGCAAAGCAGGTACTACTCCAATGGCCGGTTGAAGTTGCTCCGACTACTGCGCTGATCGGTTCCGTTGAGGCGGTAGGTGAGTTGCTCTATACAGAATACCTCTTGCCGTTTGAGGCAGCGGGCATATTGCTGATGGCAGCACTCGTCGGAGCAGCGATGCTCGCAAAGACAAATTACGGGAAGGGAGGTCGTTAGAGATGAACTTAGATTATACCGCTCATTACATCATTCTTTCCGTCGTTATGTTTGCTATTGGGGCAGTCGGTTTCGTGGTGCGGAAAAATGCCATCGTAGCTTTCATGTGCTTGGAGCTCATGCTTAATGCCGCTAACGTGGCATTTGTTGCGTTGTCTCGTCGGGTAGGAAACCTAGACGGTGAGATCGTAGTGTTTTTTGTGATGGTTGTTGCTGCGGCTGAGGCTGCGGTCGGCCTCGCGATTATCCTTGCACTGTTTCGTAACCTTGAGTCGACAGAGACGAGTGAGGCGTCACAGCTACGGTTGTAGCAGAGGCGTGGGAGAAGGTTTGAGAGTCTGTAAATTAAGACGGGAGTTCGTGTGAGTACAGTTGAGCAAGTCAGTCTATTAGGGTGGATTCCTCTATTTCCACTACTTGGTGCAGGAATAGCCTTTCTGGTCGGTCTTCGGGCAAGAAGCCTCGCCGGTTGGGTGGCGACAGGGGCGAGTCTTTGTTCATTTATTACAACTATCCTCTGCTTTCAGCATCTTCGAGGTCTTGTCGCTGGAGAGGCGCTCCATCGGGTCGCTGCTGCTGGTGGCCATGGTGCACATTCTGTTGTTGAGAAGACCTACGCAGCATTAGAGGCGAATCTGTTTCAGTGGTTTGCTGCTGGTGGATTTGAAGTAGATTTCCTCTTCCGGTTTGACACTCTCACTGCGGTGATGTGTCTCGTGGTTACTGGGATCGGTTCACTCATTCACCTGTACTCAGTTGGGTACATGGCCGAGGATGAGTCGAGCCCACGATTTTTCTCGTACCTCAACCTCTTCATGTTTTCCATGTTGTTGCTCGTGCTTGGTGGAAACCTCCTCGTACTCTTCGTTGGTTGGGAAGGTGTTGGGCTCTGCTCGTATCTTTTGATCGGATTTTGGCACAAGAATATTGCTTATGCGGGTGCGGGTCGAAAAGCGTTTATCGTGAACCGAATCGGGGATGCGGCATTCCTACTTGCCTTGTTCCTTTTGATCGAGAACTTCGGTACGGTTGACTTCAGAGAGCTCGCAAGTGCAATTCAACTCATGGAAGGTGG
>JBMTVV010000074.1:0-7818 GCA_049451755.1 Bdellovibrionota bacterium | reverse complement strand
TGTTACGTGGGAAGTACACGGAGACACTCTCTGACATGGTATCTGAGATAGCCAATGAGAAACCAATGGATATTCTTATTTGTATGGCTCAGGCGCCGATTACGGTAAAGACCCTTGAGGAATTGCGCTCGCGCGGTGTTATCACTGTTCTCTGGTTTGTAGAGGATTACCTTCGGTTTCCCGCATGGAAGTTCCTCGCAAAGCATTACGACTTTGTTTTCACCATACAAAAGGGGGATTGTATCGAAGCCATTAAGGCTGCTGGTGCTGGTGAGGTGCATTACCTACCCACAGCAGCGGATCCAATGGTACATGCTCCGCTTCATCTGACGCCCGAAGAACAAGCGCGTTGGGGTTCTCCTGTCTCATTTGTTGGAGCGGGTTATCATAATCGCCAACAGATGTTTGCATCACTTAGTGGAGTGCCGCTCAAACTGTGGGGTACCGAATGGCCTGGTTGTAAGCCGTTTGACCGGATGGTGCAAGAGGAGGGAAGGAGACTGAAACCTCAGGAGTATGTGAAGATATTTAATGCCTCGACCATTAATCTCAATCTTCACTCTTCGACCGAACGAGATGGAGTCGACCCCGCAGGAGATTTCATTAATCCTAGGACATTTGAGCTTGCAGCGTGCGGAGCGTTCCAGCTTGTGGATAAACGCAGTCTACTCGACGAAGTATTTATACCTGGGGAAGAAGTTGAAACATTTGAGTCTCGCAAGGAGCTGGTAGAGAAGATTGAGTACTACCTCGCACATCCTGAGGCGAGAATTCCTTTTATAGAGAAGGCGCGCGCTCGTGTGTTCAGAGAGCATACGTATCAACATCGGATTACTGAGATGCTCTCAATTGTTTACAGCTCCCGTTACCCACAACTCCGGAAACGGATTGGTGAGTCTCCTTGGAAGAGAGTGATCGAACGAGCCGAACCCTATCCAGAGCTGAAAGAACGCTGTGAGGTTGCATTTCGCCGTGGTGAAGAAGCAAATCTTGATGGTTTGGTGTCAGATATCATCACAGGAAAAGGTGAGCTGAGCGAGACGGAGCAAAAGCTCCTTTTTCTCTTTCACATACGAAAGCAGATGATTCGGATGAAAGAGCATGGAACGGTAAAATCCTAATGAGGAAGAGAGTTTAGGGATAGAAAATGATGAAAAAGCGTCATCCAAGAAAATCAAATGTGCTGCTGGTAAATATTACACGGCTAGGCGATATGCTTCAGGCTACGCCGACGATTGCTGGACTGAAAAGGGAGAATCCTGATTGCAAGATTACTGTGCTGGTAGAAAAGCAGTTTGAATCTGTATGTCATTCAATTCCACATGTTGATGAAGTGCTCTCTATCGATCTCAGTATGGCGGTTCGGGCGCTTGCTCGTGAGAAAGAAGGAATGGTCGACGCATTTGAATATGTATCAGATTTTGTCGAGGATCTTCGATCTCGTAATTTTGATTATGCGTTGAATATGTCTTCTTCAGCCTATACTGCGCTACTGCTGCATCTCGTCGGAATCGAGCGTAAGGGTGGCTGGGCAGCAGATGCAGAGGGATATCGGGTGATTGAGTCCGAATGGGCGCAGCTTTTTGCCACGTCGGTGTTTCACCAAAATAGACAGTATAATTCTCTGAATCTAGTTGATGTCTTTCGATGTTCAGCGGACGTAGAGGAGCATCCCCACCAGCTACTCATAGACATTAAAGAGGATGCCAAGCAGCGAGCCGTATCATTATTAGATGAGATGGAGTTTCCTGCTGACGGCCCCATGGTGATGATTCAAGCGGGAGCAAGTCAGTTAAAGAGGCAGTGGAAACCTGAAAAATTTGTTGAGCTCATTGATTTACTGACAAATCGACACCGGTGTCGAGTCCTCTTATCCGGAACCCAGAAGGAGCTCAGCATCATAGAGCCGATTATGGCTCAGATACAATCAGACAGAGTCCGCTCGGTTGCAGGAAAGACTTCGATTGATGAGCTTGCAGCATTTCTCTCCATGAGTGATCTCCTGATAACAGGCGATACCGGTCCGATGCATATGAGTGTTGCTGTAGGTACGCCAGTAATTTCTATGTTTCTAGCATCTGCATTTGGTTTTGAGACGGGTCCTTATGCTGAAGGAAATATCGTCTTACAGCCTGTAATTGGTTGTGGGCCTTGTAATCCGAATAAACCATGCTCACGCCCAGAGTGTCATGACACAATCTCTCCTGAGATCCTTGCAGAGCTTGCGCTCTTGCGACTTCATGGAGATTGTTCCGAACTTCCACCGGAATTGAGGAACTATCATGGTGCTATCATATATCGCACGTATTTTGATGAGTTTGGATTTTACGATCTCAAGCCACTCAATAGAGGAGAGGACGCGGAAATGGAGCGATTCCGTGCCGCATATCGTAAGCTGTGGCTCGATGATATTGGGGGCTATGCCTTTCAGGAAACCCCGCGAAAGCCCCTTCCCATTATTGCTGGGTCCCCCATGGAGGGACTGGATATGGTAGCAAAGACGGCTCGTGTCGGACAAGAGTTAATACAGGAGTTGCATCAGTTAATTCTTGATCGAAATGCAACGGCGGCTGCGCTTGGAGAAAAGAGTGAAGCATTAACAGAGCTAGACCGCGAGATAGAGCAGATTGGATTTCACTATCCTCATCTTGGGCCAATTACGAGAATGTTCATATTTGGAAAAGAGAACATTTCGGGAACCGATGCTGGCGCTCTCGCATCTCAAATGATGGAAGTTTATCAAACGTTAGAGAGACGTACGGATAAGCTGGGACGATATTATTCACAAACGTAATCACCAGTTTGCCTTACAGAATGCACGGTCTTCAGGGAGACACACATATGATTTCAGTTCAAATTAATGGCGAGGCAGCACCGATACAGGCAGCAAACTGTGGGCAGATGACTGAAGTGGTAGAATTGATCAAATCGGTTATTGATCCTGAACACATGATTACCTCCATTCTTTTAAATGGGGAGCAGTTTAATGAGACCGATTGGTCGCGCTCGATGCATTCATTAGATACCGCTGTGATTGAGGTAGAGACGGGTACGCCCCGAGAGTTCGTCTTTGAACGTCTAGCTCGCTCAGAACTTATTGTTCAGAGTTGTTTACTTGAGTTCCGTGGAGCTCGTGGCAAGTTTCAGCAGGGTAATTCTATAGAGGGGAACAAGCAGCTCGTTGAGGGAGTGCAAGCTCTACAAGCATTCTTTCAGTGGTACGGAACCCTGCTCGAACTTGTTCCAACGGAGAGCCGACCACAGTTCGATCTTACGACAGAGGTAAATGAAATTTCAGAGACCTGTAAGTCTATTTGTCAACAACAACTCTATCAGTCGTGGTGGGCTCTCGGGGAGTCACTGCAACAGAAACTCGAACCCCAACTCGAGGGACTGGTAGAGCGTTGCAAAATGTTCTACGCCGAAAAGTAGTGGCTATCTAGGTAGTAGGAAGACGTACTGCTCTTCGAGTGTATGCTCCTTGTACGATATCCAAATCACACGATTTTTATGACACGCGTGTCAGCGAATTGGCACGAGTTCTATTTGCCTATATACGGCACTACCGACGACTCTCTCTACAGGAGCGGATGGCAATAAAGTTAGCACGGCTCTTGCAAGGTTACTGATGAATGAGTGCTCCCAACATCGAGAATAGCCGTTCGTTGTTATGGAGAAATGTAGTGGAAGCAGTAGGTTAGCTGGAAATATCAGTATGTAGAGCTAATTGCATCAGATGCGAACGGTGATGAGATTCTGACATTCGAAGGAGAGGGGAGAAAAAGGAGTGAGAAGTGAGTGACGCGAAAGATAGCAAACGGCCTGAGAAAGTATCTTCATGTAGGATACTCATTCAGAACCGAGGTAACATGTTTACTCAGCGTGGTGGTGATACCGTTGTAGTGGAGCAACTTGCTGCGGGTCTTCGGGAGCATGGTATTCATGTTGATATTGATCTGAAGGCCGAGCACAATCCGGCTGATTATGATCTCGTGCATATCTTTAACTTTGCAATCCCTCAAATGGTAGAAACATACGGGAAATTTGTTAAAAGTGCCGGTACCCCTTTCGTTGTGACCACTCTCTGTGAAGATATTCCTGAGTTTAGTACTCAATCAGCGATACTTGCTGAGACACTTATTGACTATGTCTGTACGGGGCAAAATAAGGAGTGGTTAGCTTCTAATCTGCATCGCTTCACGACCGTCCAGCCGTGTGAGCCGTTTCAGAATGTATGGAGTGCCTGCAATGCCGCTCATCTCATTGTTAATGGTACCGGAGAAGAGAGAGTGATAGCAAAGACCTATCCAGGTCATGCTCCTACGTCGGTTGTACCTGTTGGATACGAAATCCAAGGGGATGCTGATGAGAGCCTCTTTGTAGAGGAGTATGGGATCAAGGATTTCATACTCTGTGTTGGACGGTTAGAGTCAAGAAAAAATCAGTTAATGTTACAGCTGGCCCTGGAGAATTCTACTCTACCAGTTGTTTTTGCTTCGGGTGGATTCACTTATCAACCTGAGTATGCGAATGCTGTTCGGAATTTTAAAAGAGCTGGGAAGACTCTTGTGCTTGAACGGCTATCGTCAGATATGCTCCTTTCAGCGTACGCAGCGGCTCGTGTGCATGCGCTTCCAAGTTGGTATGAGCTGCCTGGATTAGTCTCCCTTGAAGCTGCTCATAAGGGATGTAACATCGTTGCCGCTGATACCGGAACGACTCGAGACTACCTCGGAGAAGGTGCCTTCTACTGTAAGCCCGGCGATGTTGACTCAATCCGCAATGCTGTCCTCGCTGCATATTATAGTCCAGTATGCCACGACCTATCAGAGCACGTGCGAGCTTTTACTTGGGAAGAGGCTACGCGGAAGACGATTCATGTATACGAACAGGTGTTACGTAGGACGCTACTCTCTGAAGCAACATCTCTTAGTACAGATGTGGAACCCTCGAGAAATAACATTATGGCCCCTAATGCTCAATTCGGAAGGAGTGAAGGAAGCAAAACTTCAGTAACTAAGATTTCACTTGAGGAGTTTGAAAAGTTATCACAGGCAGGGTTTGAAGCCGCACGAGAGCGTAACTTCAGAGAGGCACATGAGTTGTTGGAGAGTGCAGAGAAGCTAAACCCTCAGGCCCTAAGGGTACTGTGTAATCGCGCGGCAGTGTTTCTCGCAGAAGAGAAGGTTGAGCAAGCGAAGTATTACTTTTCCCGTGCTGCAGCTATTGATCCACTAGATGTGAAGGCACAGTCCGGAATTGGTATGTGCTGTATGATGGAAGGGGATAAAGAGACAGCATATAATCACTTTCTTGACGTTCTCACGCGTGAACCAACTGATATGCTTGCTATTTTACAATTTATTGATTGTTCCTACTCTCTTGAGCGTTACTGTGACCTGGAGCGCATCCTGAGGCTGACGGTATCGTCAGTTCCTGATAATTGTGAGATGCGTTACTGCTTGGCCGGATGTCTTTTTAGGCAGGCAAAGTATGATGAGGCAATGCGAGAAACAGAAGTACTGTTAGCAGCAGCTCCATATAATGAAGGTTATGAGAAGCTCAAGCAGATGATTGAAGAGTCAACTCAATTGGTCACAAGTACCTCTGGGATGATTACTCGATCGAGCGGAGTAGATAGTCATACCAACTCAAATTTCCAGATGGATCCTGTAGTTACGGCCACTTCAATTTGCAGAGAGTCTTCATCGATAGTCAATGCTGGAGCAGGGCAAGTGAGTAGCGGATCTATCTCTCTGAAAAGCCAGATAATCGAGGAGGTTGATGAGAAGCCAGCATCCAGGGCGTTTGATAGTATTGATGTGCGAGTATCTGAGCTCGAAGAGTTAAAGCATCGAAAGGCGTATCGTGAAGCACTGGAGGGAACATCTGAGTTGCTGGAGCGTTCTATACTGAGTGATTCGCAGCGGAAGAGTTCTGAGTTACTTCATGCTGAGCTTCTTGCCGTTACAGGAGAGCGTGAGCAGGCGAAGACTATATTTGAACGATATCATGCACTCGACGAGACATGCCCGCGAGCGCTATGCGGAATTGCTGCGATAGCTGCCAGCTATAATGAACTGCTAACTGCTGATCAGCTCTTTCATAGGGCCCTCTCTTCTGACCCGAGGTGTGACACTGCCATGACTGGTCTTGGTCTGTGTGCATACTTTACAGAGAATAAAGATAGTGCGTGGCGTTGGTATAGTAAGGCACTCGATGAAAATCCTGAGAATCTCAATGCGCTCTATGGAATAATGCAGCTTTCCTATGAGCGTGGAGAGCTTTCGACACTAGAGGCGCGCCTAGAGGGTTACCTCGAATTACATCCAGCAGATCTTGATATGGTGTATTCGTATGCGGGATGTCTTTATGCGCAAAAGCGCATCGATGAGGCCCTCTCAGAGGTGCAAAAAATCCTTATTTTCGCACCTCAGCACGAAAAGGCGCTGGAATTGCGGGATCTCATTGTAGGTTCTGATAAGACAAGCATTGCGGAGATCACTTCCTGAGAGTCTGCCGATTATGAAAATTCTCATTTTTAGCCAGAATTGGTTTTGTGATGAATTCCGTGCCTTCGGACATGATGTCCGTACCATCGGACTCAAGAACCATCTTGAAATTGAGTTGCCTGAGCCATTTCTTCATATTGAAGAGGTTATAGCGAGATTTTTAGATGGCTGGATACCTGACATTGTTCTCATCCATGATGATAGTGCGCCATTTTATGTAGAGGGGTTTTCAGACTTGAACATCCCGACGGTCTACTTATCGGTAGATTCTCATCATCACTCTCATCTTCATGGAAATTTTGGAAAAATCTTTGATACCCTTCTTATTGCTCAAAAGGATTTTGTGCCAGAGATTGAAGCCATGTCAGATGCTCCAGTCCACTGGATGCCTCTGTGGGCCAGTCAGTACTTGGAGCCATGTCCGATTAAGGAGTATGGTGCGGTCTTTGTGGGAACACTGAATCCTATATTGAATCCAGACCGGTGTGCCTTCTTCAATGAGTTACAGTTATTGACTGATATAACGGTCAAATCTGGAAACTGGCAGGAAATATTTCCTAAGTCGGAAATCGTTATTAATCAGACTGTAAAAAAGGATTTGAATTTCCGAGTTTTCGAGGCGATGACCTCAGGAGCTCTGCTCCTTACGGAACGGACCGATAATGGTCTCTTTGATTTATTTGAGGAGGGTAAACACCTCGTAGCCTACGAGAAGGGGAATGTTCAAGAGGCAGCAGAAAAAATTCGTTACTACCTTCAGCATGCCTCTGAGGCGCGTAAAATAGCAGCTGCAGGAAGAGAGTTGGTATTGAGTTCTCATTTGCCACATCACCGAGCTGCGCAGTTGCTCAAACTCTTTCAGGAGGTAAGGTGTCAATCAGATAAGCCGCGGAGATATAGTGGATGGCTGAATAACTATTTTGGGGTCGTTACCCGTTCGAAGGCTGACAGCTCATTACTTATTAACCGAGCTTTAAGAAAGGCGTTGCATACAGCAACGCAGATGGTGGAAAAGAGAGAGCACCTTGATGAAATAGATGCATGTGTGCTTGTTTTTACGTGTCTGCTTTTCGACCTGAAACTATTTGAAACTGGGGGAAAGACCCTTCTTTGCGCTGCTTTTCCGCGGTATCCTGAGTATCCAATACTTGCGCTTGGAATAATCCGTTCTTGCCTCAATTGTGGCGAAGTCGAGATGGCTCGAGATATTGCTGCTATGATTTATCCTGAGTCTCCTGAGAAGATGTATGCGATCGCAGAGCAAGTTGTTACCGAATTATTCCAAACACAACTATCACAATTCTTT
>JBMTVV010000073.1:0-7831 GCA_049451755.1 Bdellovibrionota bacterium | reverse complement strand
GTAGAGATACTCTTTCCATTCGTCGTAGATTTTCCTAGTTTATACGCAGGGGGCCTTTCGTGTAAGCGAACTTTTGTTGAGACTAAATCTTAGTTGCGACAATCGAGCCCGGATAGCTGGAGCCTTCCTGTTGGAGAAACCTCAACGCACTGGGGACTCTCTACGCTAGAGGCATCATCGCTTATTATTTCTTATCACTAACTGCATGAGAGTACGTCACTATGGGGATCCGTTCAGAGCAAGAACTTATTCGACTTGAAAAACTACACGAACTTAAAAAGAGTGGTTTTGACTATCCTAACAGTGCCAAACCGTCGGCTACTGCTTTAGAGCTCACTTCTCAGGAACATATAGAGGGAGAAGAGGGACCACGTTTCACCGTGTGTGGACGAATAGTCCAGATGCGTCAAATGGGCAAAGCATCCTTCTGTCATCTCTTGGACTCTAGCGGTAAAGTGCAGGTCTATATCCGTAAAGAGGATGTTGGTGACGAACGATACGATGAGTTTAAGCACTATGATGTGGGTGATATCATAGAGGTGCGCGGTTTTCTCTTCACGACCAGAACGGGAGAAAAGACAATTCACGTGGAGACCATTCGTCTGCTAGCTAAATGTCTTATCCCACTCCCCGAGAAATGGCACGGTCTTACTGATGTTGAAGCGCGATATCGCCATCGTTATGTGGACCTCATTGCCAATCCTGATGTGCGAGATGTTTTTCGGAAACGAGCGCAGATTATTCGTTCCGTTCGACACTTCCTTGATCGGCACAACTACCTAGAAGTTGAGACGCCCATCCTCACATATTCTTCAACCGGAGCTGAGGCTCGTCCGTTTCGGACACACTACAATGCGCTTAACGCTGACATGTGCCTTAGGGTAGCTCTCGAATTACCTCTCAAGAAGCTCATTGTCGGAGGCCTAGAGCGAGTCTATGAGATTAGCAAAGCCTTTCGCAACGAGGGTCTCTCGAAGAAACACAACCCAGAATTCACAATGCTCGAATTCTACGGCACCTATCTTACATTCGACGATCAACGCGAGTTTGTGGAGCAAATGCTGTGCGAGCTCGTTCAAGAACTCAGTGGTAGTCTCGAACTTCAATATGGTGAGAAAACCATCTCTTTTGAGCGCCCATGGAAAACGATATCGATGACCGATTCAATCCACGAGTTCGCTAAAATCCCAGCAACCGAAGATCTCTCAAGCATCGAAGTGCTGCATCGAATAGCAGCTCATGAGAAGATTGATCTGCCAGAACCAGAAGATTGGGGGCGATGCCTTGAAGAACTATGGGGAGAGCTCGTTGAGCCCCACCTCATAAATCCGACGTTCATCACCCATCATCCCTTTTCAATCTCTCCATTAGCGAGAAAAACTACTGATAATCCCTGTATAGTGGACCGCTTTGAGCTAATTATAGCAGGTATGGAATTATCGAATGCGTTTTCCGAGCTGAACGACCCTCTTGATCAGCGGGAACGCTTCGAAGCGCAGGCCCGAAGGAAAGCTGCTGGCAAAGAGGATGCGAATGATATCGACCACGATTTTCTAAAAGCTCTTGAATATGGAATGCCCCCAACCGGTGGGGTTGGTATTGGCATAGATCGCCTCGTAATGCTCCTTACGAACAGCCCAACAATTCGAGATGTGCTTTTATTCCCACAGCTACGTCCATTGGAGGATGAATAAGTGAGATTTGTTCAAAAGGTAGCCGTCCGCTATCTGCGGACAAGGCGAGCAGAGGCCTTTATCTCTATTCTGACTCTGATATCGACAATCGCTCTTGCGATTGGCGTATCAGTGCTCATTGTAGTCATGTCGATAATGAATGGCTTCGAGTATGAACTGAAAAACAAACTTCTTGGCGCGAATGCTCATATTACGGTACGACCAGTAACCGGCATGCTTTCTGGATGGCAAGAGATACGTGCTGCCATTGCCAAAGTTTCAGGAGTTCAATCCGTGGCACCTTTTACGTATCATCAGGCACTTCTCCAACTCGACAAACGCTCATCAGGGGTACTTATCAGAGGGATTCAAGAGAGCGATTCATCTGGGGCTGAACTACAAAGTAAGCTAGTTGCTCGACAACATGGGACCAAGACTACGAAACTTTTTGGCGATTACGACGAGCAAGCCGAAGGTGGCGAGGCGTTACCGGGACTCATCATCGGTCGTGAGCTGGCAGAGAGTTACGGAGTTACCGTTGGAGATACCGTTACCGTGCTCTCTCCTCAGGTTCAGTCTAGCCCCTTTGGTCTCATGCCACGCTTCCGCCGCTTTCAAATAACAGGCATTTACTCCTCTGGGCTCGTTGAATATGAAAGCACCCTCGTGTATGCCGACCTTGCAGTTGTTCAGCGTTTCTTTCGACTTGGCTCTGCCATACAAGGTTTCGAGATAAGACTTGTTGACCTCGACGTGGCGCCTGAGATTGCACCTGTGATATCACAGACTCTTTCTAGTCAGTACTCGGGTCTTTATGTGCAACCTTGGACTGAAACACATAAAAATCTCTGGGAGGCGCTGCGTCTCGAAAGAAGCGCTTACTTCACAGTGCTACTACTCTTGGTAGTTATGGCCAGTTTTTCGATTGTTTCAACCCTTGTGATGCTCGTCCTCGAGAAAAGAAAAGACATAGCCGTGCTTCGCACCCTTGGGGCAACACGCAAAGAAGTGGGAGCGATTTTTCGAATCTCTGGAATGACGATCGGACTCATCGGAACAACTGGAGGTCTTATACTCGGATACCTATTGAGCATAGGACTGGAACGTTTTGGTGTTCCACTTCCCGAAAAAATATTCCCAGTCGCGACGCTACCAATACGAATGAACATAGAGGCCTTTATTATTACTGGAATCAGTGCCCTTGTTATCTGTTATATCGCAACCATTTATCCTGTTTGGAGGGCGTCGCACCTTAAACCCAGCGAGTTATTGAGATATGAATAGCGGGATGAATATACAACTCACCAACGTAACGAAGGAATACGGTTCAGGAAAGACGGCGGTCACAATACTCCGGGACCTAACTGTCACATTTACGCCGGGCCAAAGCTACGCTATCTGCGGACCCTCTGGAATTGGAAAATCGACTCTCCTACATATTATTGCTCGACTCGACAATGTCACCACTGGCTCAATACACATCGGTGAAACTGAGGTATCTAGCCTTTCCGAGGAGGCCTCTTCACGATTTCGTCGCGATCATATCGGGATGATTTTTCAATTTCATCATCTCCTCCCAGAGTTTACGGCGAAAGAGAACGTAATGATGCCTCTTTTAATTAAAGGGCATAGTGAACACGAAGCAGCGCTGGCGGCAGAGCAAATATTAGAAAAAGTGGGCGTCTCACATAGACACGAGCATAGGCCATCCGAGCTGTCTGGTGGTGAACAACAACGGATCGCTATCGCACGTGCCTTGGTAACGAAGCCACCGCTTCTATTAGCAGATGAGCCCACAGGCAATCTCGATCCGAGTAATGCACGGGCTGTTACAGAGTTATTATGTAAACTCGTTTCTGACAATAGCGGAACGCTCATCGTTGTAACACACAGCAATGAACTCGCAGCAAGAATGGATGTAGAGTATGAGATGAGCGCTGGAGGAAATCTTTCCTTAAAGAAAGGTGCGAGAGTTCCTTTATCACTATGAATTCCTCTATCACTATGAAGAGGAAGAGAGTGGTGACGGTTACTCTTACTCGTCATCCTCATCTTTTGGCTCTGGGCGTTTCTCTAACTCCTGACCAATCAATCCACCTGCTAGTCCACCTGCAGCTCCTCCTATAAGAACGCCAGTAGAGCCACCTCTCACGCCACCAATCGCTGCACCAGCACCTGTACCAATAATAGCTCCTCGCTCGGTCTCATCGAGCTTGCTCCACGTTGAGCACCCACTGCACAGAAATACGGACATACAAAGAGTCAGACCCCTGATGGAGATATTCAGTAATCCTGCAGCCGTACGGGAACACATAAAAGGCAGACGGTTCATCAGAATTTCTCCTCTGTAATCAATTGACGCTTCATCGTAACAAGTCTGCCGGTTAGCGCCTCTGTCGGTTATGCGCTGAAACAGTATGGGTAGCTCTGGGAAAGTACTCACTTTAGACGACCGATCATCTAAAAATACCCCTAAAATGGCGAATATATTTAATTGCTTGAGACTTTCCTTCCTGAGGGGTATGACAGAGGTCAGAATCTCAAGTCTGGAGAGGCATGGTATTATTAGCAAATATAAAAGTAGTACACACGACGTACCCGCAAAAGTGCCTCATGGGGCTACTGCTCACATCTCTCATACTATTCCTCTCTATCCAAGCAGCTCAAGCGGAAACGCCCCACACGAATGAAATCATTCTCTTCGATCACATCGAATTGAAAGGAATGCAGCGCATCGATACCGAGGCGATCCGCTCACAAATCTCTCTTCAATCTGGAACCTCTACTCGAGGTGATCTTTCTCAACAGATCAAAGACTTGTTTGAAACTGGCTTTTTTGATCAGGTCTCGGCAGCACGAGAACAGCGCACGAACGGTGAACGGGCAATCATCTTCTACTTTTCAGAAAAGCCAGTCGTGAGAAAAGTATTCATTCAGGGAAATGATAAGGTAAATGAGAAGGACCTCGTTCCCGTCTTTGATTTTAATGACCGTCGATTCCTCGATGCATCAACAATTAAACTACTTATCCGTCAGGCAAAAGCCTTTTATCAGTCTCGAGGCTTCTATCATGCCGACTTCGACTATTCCGTTGCTCCCGTCGGGGACAACCAAGTGGACGTTACTTTCAAAGTAACTGAGGGTGAAAGACTAAAAGTGCGCTCTGTCTCGTTCCGAGGCCTTAACAGTATTGATGAGAGTGAACTCCGTAATGTTATGCAGACCAACCGGTACAAATGGTGGAATTCGTGGCTCTTCGGTACTGGGCGACTCAGTGAAGAACTGCTGAAAAATGATCGAACTCTCATACGGCAGTATTTTCTCAACAACGGATACCTTGATGGGATTGTCAGTGAGCCTGCAGTCGAAGTCCGGGATGATGGCATTTATATATCTTTTGATATCGAAGAGGGAGACGTATATAGCGTCGCGTCTGTCTCCGCAACCGGTGACCTCATCGATGGAGATATCGGTACGACCCTAGAGGGCGTTGAATTGACAACGGGAGAGACGTTCTCCTCAGAACGAATGCGGGGAGATGTTTTCCACATCACCGAAAAATTCAGCGAGCGTGGATATGCATTCACAAACGTTATTCCCGATACCCGCGTGAATCCAGAAGAGAAGTCTGTTGACCTTCTCTACGAGGTGGACAAAGGGAAGCAGGTAACCGTCGAGACCATCCGTATCAAGGGAAACACGAAGACCTATGACAATGTCATTCGGCGTGAAATGAGAGTCATCGAGGGCGAGACCTATTCGAGTAAACAACTCAAAAGAAGTGAGATACTACTACGTCGGCTTGGATACTTCGAAGAAGTTGATATTGCAACCGATACAATAGAGGGAAGGGACGATGTAGTTGACCTCACAGTGAATGTACGCGAGGCAGCAACGGGCACATTCAGTGCGGGTGCAGGATTCTCTACAGGTCAGGGAGCGCTGTTTAATGCACGCCTCTCTGAAAATAATATTTTTGGGACTGGAAAGGCCATCACGTTGAATGCTGACATGGGTGCTCAACGAGAGAACTTCATTTTTTCATACCGAGATAGGCGTTTTCGTGACTCACATTGGATTTTTGAGACTGAAATAAGTTTCACAGAGATGGACTTTATAGACTTCGACCGGGAGATCAATGGTGGAAGCATATCTTTGGGATATCCTCTTGAGGAGTTTTTTGGTGAATGGGCTCAAGACATAAACTTTTCCGTCCAATATGAATATCTCGACATCAATATCTCTAATGTAGATCCCGCTGATGCGGCTCAGTTTGTAATCGATTCAGAGGGTTCCTCCAGTGCTTCTGGTATTACGCCGCAGCTCTTTCGTAATACGATCAACAACCCACTGAACCCAACGAACGGTTCACAACAACGACTATCTCTAGAAGTCACTGGACTGGGAGGCACCGAGGACTACTATTTGTTCTCTTTTCGAAATCAGTTCTATTATCCCCTCCACACTCGGGAGAATGGAGCATCAATTGTAGTTGGATGGAGAACTCGATTCGGCTACGGCGAGACATTTAATGGCACTGATCAGCTACCACTTTTTCGGAGATTTTTTCCTGGGGGCATTAACTCCGTTCGTGGCTTCCAGGCACGAACTCTTGGTCCACGAGATGAAGATGGCAACGAGTATGGTGGAAGCAAGCAGCTGATCAATAGCTTAGAACTGATATTCCCGGTACTTACTTCAGCAGGCCTCAACGGAGTCATATTTCATGATATTGGAGAGGCGTTCGATGACGACCAGTCGATAGAGTTTGGAGAACTCAGACAGGCGTATGGCTTTGGTCTGAGATGGAGTTCCCCTATGGGCCCAATTCGGGTTGAGTTTGGCTTTCCTATTGATCGTGAGCAGGGAGAAGATGGAATGGTGACGCTCTTTTCATTTGGAGCCCCTCTATAGCGGTCCGACCTCTAGGGAACTCAACCGGGAGTGCAGCAGCCAAGTAAAACCAGTAAGAAAGCTGCTTTATTGTTTCTCTTATGGAGTTTCTCTATACTAGAAGCGCATTACGAAAGCGGTTTGTTCTTTACAGAGATCGTCTATCAACTTCAGGTATGTTGCGCACTACCGCAAACAGCAACCTTTGATCGTCGGTCCAATCCAAAAAGAACTACGCTCTCCCTAGCATCCGGTAAGGAAGGGAGGCCGGTAAGGAGGGGAGGAGGGTATGAATACGATCAGAACGTCCATGAGCATTGGAAGCAATGTGATTAGGAGAGGGCACAGAGAATGAAGAATATACTAGAATCAGCGCAGCCAAAATCTGCCTCATTTTCTCATTACCCAATCTCTCATACCGTATACAGTCTCTCTTTCTGTAAGGCTGTTGTTCTTCTACTACTATCTCTCCCTTTGATACCACCACCTCAGGCGTTCGCTGAGGAGATCTATGTAGTCAATATCCAAGAGGTTATCGCAAAGAGCGCTGCTGGAGAGTCCCTCAAAAAGAAGATGGAGGCCGAGGCTCTCAAACGACGCTCTCAGATCGATCTCGCTTCTCAAGAGATTCTCGCTGATGAGGAGAAATTACAGAAGCAAGCCTCCCTGCTTGCTCCTTCCATTCTGCAAGAAAAGCAAGATGCACTCGCTCAGCGACGAAAGGAGCTTGCCCGTAAGGTTCAAGATGAGAAAGAATCCTTGGAAAGACAAAGTGGTCAGGCGATAGCGAAGCTGGTCGGGAAAATTCGTGAAATGATTCCCCAAGTCGTAAAGGACGACCCCGCTTCAATTGTAATGGAGAGAGACCCTCAGGTAGTCCTGTATGCCTCTCCGAGTAGAGATATTACGGCTCAACTGATTGATTTACTCAATGAAACCGTCGTGTCCCTATAAACGAAAAGAAGAGGATGAGGAGGAATAGTGGAAGTGGCAGAGAGCAGAGAAGCGGAGCAAGAGTCTCACCAAAATGACGGTAAGACAGTCCTAGATATCAACGATATAAAGAAGCTCATTCCGCACCGATATCCGTTCTTATTTGTGGATCGGGTGGTAGAGCTAGTGCCAGGGAATCGCATCAAAGCCATCAAGAACCTCTCCGTAAATGAGGAGTTTTTTAACGGTCACTTCCCGCAGCATCCAGTCATGCCTGGGGTGCTGATTATAGAGGCCCTAGCGCAGTCCGCATGTATCCTATCAAAGATGAG
>JBMTVV010000072.1:0-7845 GCA_049451755.1 Bdellovibrionota bacterium | reverse complement strand
CAATCTGCGATCCGTAGCAGCATCAAGCCGCTCACGAGCTAACTGCTCTGCTCTTTCAACGATTTGATTTGCGATCTCTTCTCGAATGCGCACTTCCAAGTTCATCCGCTCAGCTTGCACCGCCTCACGCGCTCGAGCCTGAATAGCCTCTGCGCGCTGACGAGCTTCTGTGAGTAATCGCTTCGACTCATCCTCACTCTCAGTCGCGATACGCGCTTGTAAGGCTGCAATCTCTTCAGCGAGGTTTGCTATTCGCGCCTTCGCTGACTCCAACCGCTCCCCTGCAAGACGAGCCGCTTCTTGACCAGCATTTACCGCCGCATGAATCGCCTCAGCGCGAGACACCCAGAATGCACCAAAAGGCTTCCGAAGGATAAAGACCATCACCCCCATAAAGATGAGAAAGTTTACCCAGTACTTCAAGGTATCAGCTATGGACGGGACGTACCCCTCTCCGCCACCAGCGAAGGCTAGGCTTGGCAGGATTACAACCGCAAGGACAACTCCACCAAAGAGTCGAAAGCTGTGATTCCTCGCTTTTTTCTCAATCTGATTCATCATCGTGTCTCTTCCTAAAAACTTCCGCTTTCCTCTGCTCTTCGAGCCTCTTACTCCTAAATGAGAACGCACCCTTACTGCGAAGTCACCTCAGGAGATACTGCTCCACCCGAAAGCAGTTTTCCGACAAGCCCCTCTGCAAGCGACTCAACATCGGATTCGAGCTCAGAGCGGAGTCGCTCTTCTAGCTTCGTCAACCCCTCTCGCTCTGACTCCAACAATCGATTACCGCTCGCCTCAGCGTCCGCAACAATACTGGATGCTTCCTTTGAAACTTTCGCCAGTGTCGCCAACTTTGCGGTAACAGCTGCCTGTCGCGCCTCTAGTAGACTCTCTTCATACTCTTGCTCAACTCGAGCAGCCTCAGCATCCAATCGAGAAGCTCCTTGTTGAGCACCTTCTGTCGCAGCTTCTCGCGCCTCAACAACCCGCAATAACGGAGTAAAGAGAAGCGAGCTTGTCACCTTGTAATAAATCCAAAAGAGCACAATCCCAACGAGGATCATCTGGGCATCTTTTAGCTCAAGATCGAAAGTTTGTAGGATTTCAACGAACACAACTTTTCCCTTACGTTACGACACAATCCGCTACGGTATAGACCGGAGTACTACTTCTTATTACTCGCCTTCTTCTCGGTCGAGGCATCTTCTGAGCTCGCAACAGCTCCCTTACTTGCCGGTTGCGCACCGCTACCTACCGGTGAGCTCGTGGCTACTTGTGAGCCCGACTGCGATTTCTGCGGCGAGCGATTCAACATACGACACGTACCCTCGAAGACAGCACCATCCTCTACAAGTAACGCCCCGCACGTAACATTCCCGACAATTTTTCCCGAGCGAAAGAGCTGAAGCTTTGACCTAGCGGTAATATCCCCGTGCACCGTGCCCCGCACGATAACATCAACTCCCTCAATGTGCGCTTTCACAACAGCAGACTCTCCAACCTCAAGTCGACTCTGTGCATGAACCTCACCCTCAAGTTCTCCACCAAGAACCGCTGGCCCGTGAAACACAATGCTTCCAACGACCTGAGATCCAGCGCCAAGAAACGCGTTCTGGCCCACCGTTCCTCCCTCAAGACACGAACCACCTACCGGAACGTCTCCATATGGCGACGTTGTCTTGGAAGGGTCTCCTGCTTTTTGTGCGCTTGATCGAGAGAACGCCATAATAATAAAGTCTCTAGTCTGCCTTAAAAGGCCTCATGAAAGCCGGTAATACGCTAACCGCTTACGGGGATAAATGCAACGATTGAGGGGGCATGAAAGGGATGCCATCCACGAACGCTCCTCCTTCACCCCACGAACCGAATCGACGTAGGGGAGGGCTACTGTGCAGGAGGAGGGCTACTGTGCAGGAAAACAGATCTGCTCTACGATTCGTTCGAATTCATCAAACGAGGAAAATTCAACAACAAGCTTTCCTTTCCCCTTCGCACCCTCTCGCACACTCACTCGAGAGGCGAGCCGTCGCTGTAATTCCTCGATAAGATCTTGATATTTCTTTGACTTTCGTGTGCCACCTTTCATCATTGGCGAGGCTCCACCCTTGAGGGACACTTTACGAGAAACGATCCGTTCGAGCTCCCGAACACTCAACCCCTCCTCAACAACTTTCGAGGCAAGAGTAACTTGGAGCTTCGGCTCTTTAACGGTAAGAATAGCCTTCGCATGCCCTACACTAATGACTCCCTGATCGATCAACCCCTGAACAGAGGGGGGAAGACGAAGGAGACGCACCATGTTCGCGACCGAGGCTCGTTCCTTGCCGACCTTTTCTGCAACCTCAGCCTGAGTGAGTTGAAATCGACTAATCAGCTCTTGATACCCACGAGCCTCTTCAAGGGGCGTTAGGTTTGAACGCTGAACGTTTTCAATGAGCGAGATCTCGAGACAATCGCGATCGTCTATATCTCTAATAATTACAGGTACATGCGATAGTTTAGCTCGAGTCGCCGAGCGCCATCGCCGCTCTCCTGCCACGCTCTGAAATTCACCCTCTTGGGTTTCACTACCCTCAGGCATTGGTCGAACGAGTATCGGTTGTAAGACGCCATGGTTTCGAATAGAGCTTACAAGCTCTTCGACCTCTGCTTCCTCAAAGTGCTTTCTCGGCTGATCAGGATTCGGACATACGCTCTTGATAGGAACAAACCGAACGGCAGGGCTACCCTCGACCTCACTCTGTACATCACCGGAGCTACTCCCTTCAATATCGGCAGACCGAGTTGAAGAGGACTGATTAGTAGCAAGGTTCACGACCTGACCACCGGACGTCTTTTTGGTAAGAGCCCCTTGTTCGCTCCCGGTAGAGCTAGGGACAATACTCCTAGAAGCGGGTCCTTGGATCGACACCGTTAACGCTCCATCGACAGCAGCATCCGAAGCAACGCCTCCGACAGGAACGGGGCGCGCCGAAATCAATGCGCCAAGCCCTCGGCCTAATCCACGTTTTTTCTTTGAAGCTCCACTCATAATACGTTCCTTTTAATACTTCGCGCCGCACATACCACCCCAGCAGACGGAGCTGTTCCACGTGGAACATGTCATCCCTGAAGTCCAGATACTCTGAAGTCCAGACACTCTGAAATGCCCCACGAATTGAAGGAGCACCTCCGCAGCACCAACACATCAAACCTTTAAAAACCAATCTCAACAGAGAGTCCTCGAGAACACGAAACGCGTACGCGATACCCTACTGGTTCGCCGCCCGCTGCCTTCGTGAAGCTGCCTCGCCTCCGACTGGGGACGCGCCAGTGTCCCCAATGACCCTCATTACTACCTCACGAGCCAACTTCTCATACCCCTTCGCACCGACCCCTTCAGGATCGTACATAGAGATCGGGATCCCGTGACTCGGACATTCAGAAAGACGCACTGTCCTTGGGATAAGAGTTTGGAAAGTGCGCTCTCCAAAGTGTCCTGTTACCTCATCTAGCACCTGCTTTGAGAGGTTCGTCCTTCCATCGTACATAGTTATAAAGACACCTAAGATCCCAAGCTGCGGATTAAATGTTTCTTGGACGAAAGAAATCGTCTCGAGCAAAGCAGAGAGCCCCTCGAGGGCATAGTACTCTGCTTGCATTGGAATCATGACCTGAGCAGCCGCCCCCATTGCATTAAGACTTAAGAGCCCAGAAGAAGGAGGACAATCAATGAGGATAAAGTCGTACTCTTTTTCAAGGAGGTGTATCTGACTCTTCAAGATAAGCTCTCGACCCGGCGTCTTCCCAAGCTCGATTTCGACCCCAACGAGGTCGCGAGAGGACGGCGCGACATCCAATCCGGCTACAACCGTTGGTCGCACAATCTCTTGAAGGGTGACCCGTCCGAAGAACATATCAAAGAGGTCTTTCCCCTCTTCAATCTCTTCGACACCGAGTCCACTCGTAGCATTTCCCTGCGGATCGAAGTCAATCAGGAGCACTCGATAACCAAACTCTGCGAGGTAACTTGAAAGGTTGACGGCAGTTGTTGTCTTCCCAACACCACCTTTTTGATTCGTAATTGCGATGATTGCACTCATGACCCGAGTAACTACCACTTCCTTTAACCGATTCAAAGTAAAACGACGAGAACCGGACAAATTTCTTGTTCCACGTGGAACAGTGGTGTGAGAGCTCACAGTTGGTGACCTAAACGAGAAGTGTTCCACGTGGAACACACCCTCTTAAAGGAATGAGAAATCAAGAGGTTAGGGGGGCTACAAGCTATTTCATGCATAATATCAACTACTTAGCCTAGCACGCCTGGCTGCGCCAATCTCATCTCCACCTTCCGGCAACCCGACCAGCCACTTACTAACGCCAGAAATCTCCAGAATGCTCTTTCTAAAAAGCACTCTCTTTGCATCGACCGCTACAAGGAGGCATCGCAACGAGAGAAGCTTAAGTACTCATACCTCTCTCGAGAACGGTTTTAAGAGGAACTTACCCATGACACCTCCTCGGTTCTACAGAAAAGCCATCAAACTCCGTCGGGTTGATCGGTTTGGAGAAACGCTCACCACATCGCCAGAATCGAGACCCCGAGCTCTTCCCCTCCAAGAAACATCGAGAGAGAAGCCTCAACAGGTACTCGTAATCAATGAGAGCGCGGAGATGGCAGGTGCCATTACCCGACAACTCCTCTACACCCTCCCGAACGCATCGATTATGTACTCGCCCACCCTTGAGCTCGCATCATGGATTCTGAAAAGTCGGGAGATTAATCTCGTGATCTCGAGCGAGATCTTGCCGGATGGAGGTCCTCAGAAGATTCAGTCCATCTTACGCACCCTGAAACACCCACCAGATATGCTGATTGTTGGAAGGTCTGTCGGCACCTCCATCACACACTTATCGAACGCTGGATATCACCTTGTTCAACGAAAACAGCTCGCACCTACTCCGCTCGCCGAAGCCCCAGTGCGCTCAGATCTACCTCGAAAAACACCGCCGATTGAGCAGCGGGTATCAACACTCGGGGCCGACCTAAGAAACGATCTCAACAATCCACTTCAAGAAATTGTTACGATGGCATTTGTTGCCCGGCAAAGTGATAATCAACGGGAGCTCTCAGATAGTGCCCTGGAGGCTATCGAACGAGCGGCGCGTCAACTTGCTGGGACTGTAGAGGGACTCGAAGACCGGATTCGTGCTGCGGTTGGGTAATGCCCGAGGGCAAGCGGATACGCTTGATTCCCAGAACCTAGGTTCTCGGCCTCGTGAGAATATTCGGTGTGTACAACTCTTCGTCTTTTGCTTGTAGCTCAAGATTTCTCAATAAAATAGCAGGAGAGATCGTTGTCACTGGAACGAACCCAGATTCTGCACCACAGTAACTATTATCGAGCTCAGGAGTGCCCCCAACCGCAATAACATTTCCAAGCGCCTGCAGTGGCGTCCCTACAAAATCAACGCCCTTCACAGGCTCTTCTCTACCGTTCGGGTAAATAATGGTGGCGTAAGAGATCTGCCCTGCAAACGCCTGAAAGTCGTAGCTTGCAGTTTCAGTCTCACCGCCGGATGACTCATACACAATCATCCCAAAAGGCTTGTTTTGCGCACGGATCTCTTCGAGTAACTGCTCTTTCATCTCCTCTAAGGTGAGGCGACTATTACTTTCAATAATGGTAACGCCCATCCGACTAATTGGTCTCTGAAACTTCCGGTTTCTGGCGTGTCCATTTGAGACATGCCCCCGTTTTGTAATCGCTGCACGGGTTGTCAGGAACCCTTGTAAGATACCATCTTCAATGAGGAGAGCATCACCCGCTGGCGTTCCTTCGTCATCATAGTCGTACGCCCCGATACACCGCTGACCACGCCACGTTTTCATATTCGGATTGTCTCGAATACTCACATCACTTGAGATAACTCGCTTACCGATGTGCCCCTTAAAGGTCTGTCCCTCACCCTGTGAAAGGAGTCGTGAGCCTTCAAGACGGTGCCCGATGGCTTCATGGAAAAGAAGCCCCGCAGGCTGCGGATACAGCAGAATAGGTCCTGAAAAAGAGTGGAGCTTTCGCGCGCTTATGAGGTCAAGGAGCTGAGCATACTTTTGGTGAATCATCTTTCGGAGACGCTTCGGATCCGGCAAGTCCTTCAACGAGCCACAGTTGAGCACGAGATCTTGCTCAACCTGCGCCCCTTCTTTCGTGAGCTTTCGCATGTGAATCACGAGGGAAAAAAGCCGCTGATGCTGCACAATAACACTTCCCTCTGTGCTCACGAAGATGCTCGTACTCTGACTCACATCGAACTCAACAAAGTTCCCACTGACCTGCTTGAGCTGCGAAATATACTTTGAAGTTCGCTTACAGAATCGAACCCACTTATCCTCGTCAATTTTTTCTGGCCTCGCGTACCGCACTGAGCGGATAGGGGGTGATTTCACAAACGATTGAAAACGTCTATTTGAATCGATAGTAGAGAGGCTCGCTGCCCTTCTATCGCTGTAGTCAGCACAAGCCTCGCGAAACTTTGATTCTGAAAGCCTCCACAACGCCATTCTGAGCCCAGAATAGTCAATATCATCAATCGGCACCGTGACGTGATGGTAACTATCGCGCTCGTCATCGTTATCGAAGAGCCCCCCTTCTGTTACCTGATCATACCGGTAACTGCCGACCCGAATATCGCAGTACACATTCCGCGTATGATCCGAGCGCCGGCGGTAGGTAGAACCACTACTTGCCCACGTATTGAACCACTTCACATCGCGGAGGAGGAACGAGCAGTAGTAGGGGTTTGGAAACGAGGGCACCCGCATCTTCAGGACCCGCTTCGTGTCCCGTTTTAAGATATCAATGATCGAATCGATCTGCCGTTTCTGGAGCATTCTGGTCGTTACGTAAAGAGGATTTGAAAAACTGTTGTTGTGCGTCTACTGGCGCGTTCCCTTGCTTGAACATCTTGAGCGCCTATCAGCATTATACCACCCTTGAAATGATACCACCTACCCACAAAACCTCAAGTCTATTCAGGTGGTTATTGGCTATGATTGCGACTTTCCTCAGACATCTTTTCACAGAACAATGGTTCTATTTTCTCTCCTCAAACGTAGTGGTGCCTGACCGTACCTCCGCCTTCCCAAACTCATTCAAGTCGTACTCTTTTAACTTGTAGAGGAGCGCACGGTGACTAATTTCAAGAAGTCGGGCTGCATGGGTACGGTTCCCCTCCGTTTGTACCAGCGCTCGTTTAATGAGCCGAATCTCGAGTGCTCGCGACTGTTGTTTGATAGAGAGATTTGCTTCTGAGAGATTTGCATCAAGCTCTTGAGTTAGCGCGCCCTCACGCCCACCGACCATCCGCTGAATGGGATCGGGAAGAGCGCTCACTTCTAGACTCTTTCCGTCAGACATTACGAGCGCTCGCTCAATCGCGTTTTCAAGCTCTCGAATATTTCCGCGCCACTCGTAGCAAAGAAGCGCTCTCAACGCCTCTGGGTGGAGTTCCCGTGATGGAAGTCCGAGTCGCTTACTGTGCTTTCGAATGAAATGCTCTGCCAATACGGGAATGTCCTCCGTCCTCTCATGCAGAGGGGGAAGGTGAATTGAGACAACATTAAGGCGGTAAAAAAGGTCTTCTCTGAACCGTCCATCTTGAACATCTTGCTCTAAATCTCGAAGGGTTGCTGCGACGACTCGGACATCAATCGGTATCGTCTGTTCATCTCCGACTCGGCGAATCTGTTGCTCTTGCAGTGCGCGAAGAAGCTTTACCTGGAGGTGAGAGGGCATCTCGCCGATTTCATCGAGAAAGAGCGTTCCTCCATCTGCCTCCTCAAAGAGGCCACGTTTATCA
>JBMTVV010000071.1:0-7899 GCA_049451755.1 Bdellovibrionota bacterium | reverse complement strand
AGTTTTGCTTAAGGTGTGTGAATCGCGTTTAATGGCAATGGGGTGGTATTGAGAGATTATATGGTTCAAGAATGCGTTTCGGCTGACCTAACAACAGTGCGGCAGGATATTGTAGCGTGTCTCAGTGCTCATTCTGTGCAGAAACTCGCTTCATTCCGAGCCGAATTCCACAAGGAACACCTCGATCCTCTCCTAGATACCGATAGGTTTCCCTTAAAGAAAGGACGAGGGAGTTGTCGAGTCTGGGCTCTTCAAGATGAAATCCTGGGATATATAAAAACTTCGTATCCATTTGATGCCTCACAAGAGAGCCTTAAAAATGACGATACCTTCCACACGTTTTCGAAAAAGATATGTGTCCTTGCCTCCCGGTATTGTGACCTCACCGTTGAGCAGTTACAAACACGACCTGAAAATGCGAAGGAGCTTGTTGGCCACATCATCGCTCATTATGAGCTCTTACAAGAGCATGGGATGCCGCGGAGTATCATTGAGAGAAGTCAGTTCTTCTCAATTTTTGAAGTTGGAAAGATCCTAAAAGAGGCGCAGCAGTTTTTCGGCGAAAATAAAAGTACTGAATCGTTGGTGAAAACTGCTAGTGACCTCGTCTTCATGAGAAGATACGAGACAATGCAAGAAGCGAAAGAGTCCTATGACGAAGCGCTCAAGCAAGCCGAAGAGATATTTGGGAGCGATCCTCGTACTCAGCAACTTGTGAAAACCAGTGCCCTTCTTGTATTCCTCAAGGTATACAAAAGCGTAGAAGACGCCAAGCAGACCTATGACAATGCCTTCCAAAAAGCAAAGGACTACTTCGGAGATAGTCCAGATACGGATCCTCTAGCAAAAACTGCAGCTAACCGAGTCTTTCGGAAAACAGTAAAGAGCATTGAAGAAGCTCTTGAGAAACATAATAGCATGCGAACTCGATAATACGCATACTCGTCACAGGTTGGTGGGCTGAACTACGTTTGCTCGTAGAACTCTTCGTACCGGTCAATCATTGTACTTTCTCCAAAAGAATCTTCGATATGCTTACGCGCAGCGCGAGCGAATTCCTCTGCTAATGGTATGTCTCTGATGTGATTGAACAGATCGAAGAAGCAGTGCTGTGTTACAATACGCAGATGGCTATCTCTTTCCGTGAGCACGGCATAAAAGATGTGGTTGATTTCATGCGGAAACAGGCTGGGATGAAAATTGGAGTAGCGTTCGCAGAGCAGTTTTTAACTGACCAGCCGCTTGTCATGAGTCCGAACCAATTTTTCGCCGTGTAGTGAGGTCTGTATAGTGAACGCTGTATAGTGAGCCCCGTATAGTCAGCGCTGTATAGTGAGTATTGGGCATTGCTAAGTCTGCTGTTGCTAAACACAAATAAAGCTCTCTTTTCTGCTCGCTGAGTGCAATTTTTTGGCTATGCTTTCTTCGACCGTGTGGTATATCCATATTCTCACTGAGACGAAGGGGGTCTTGTAGAAGATGCATACGACGAGAAGTGAACATGGGCATGACGAGAATAGGAGGCAGCAAGCTCAAGGGGATGTTGCAAACACGCAGTTTTCTGATGCTTCGTATTCTAGTTCTCTACGAGCCTCTACTCGAGAAGGCTTTAGCCGGTTACAGGCAGACCCGCACTTTCAGAAGGTCGATAAGGCATGCCAGAGAGCTATCCAGTCATTAGAAGGTCGAGGAGAGCATCCATCTCTTCAGCCGGAAGCTCGAGTGAAAGAACAGGTCAAGCAAACGTTTGCGCGGTATACTCGAGCGCTTCTCCTTCATCAAGCGGGCGTATCACACAGAGATATTGAGCAAGGCGAAAGACATCGAATTCCTCAGGGGTGGTTTTCAGGAGGAGTTCCCGCTCTTATTCATCAATACGACCCTGAGCCCGCATCGTATCAGGCAAAAGAACTCACACTGAATCCAGATATGACACGTGAGCGGGCGTACGTGTTAGGAGCATTTGCAGCCGTTGCTGGAAGTGGGAGTAGTTGTGAAACGATTAGTTTTTACGATAAGGGAGCTGAGTCTCTTAACGAGCTAAAGCACAATCTCAAGGACGGACTTGGCCTTGATGTACGGATATACAGTGAAATGCGAGCTGAGACGGATCAGGCCGAGTGGAGGCGAATTGCACTCAACAGAAAAGCTTTTACGCAATTTATCGCGTGTGAGACCGATAATAATCGACACCTCAGTTGGCGACATCTACTGACCTCTGAGGATCGGCGAAGCTTCCTGAGGGGATTCATAACGTTCACTGGCATCGGAACAGATTTTCCGCGTAGTGGTATGAGGATTCGAAAGGGAGACGGCGAGCAGTTAATGAAAGAGATCGCCGTTGTCTTTAAGCGAGAAGGGATATTCCCCAAAGTAGAGACGGGGAAAATGCCGGGGATAGGGATACGAGATCGCGTTGAGCTTGAGAAGCTTATCAGTAAAGATCTCATTCCGGAGAGTCCATTACGAGACTCGATAGAGAAGTATCTTGAGGCAACGAAGAACCGAAGGTCATATACACCCGAGCAGTATCATCGGGTATTACACATTGCAGAATCCCTAGCAGATAGAGGGCCGGTGACGGTTTCGGCTATTCAAAAAGTGCTTACTGGCTCGCCACAAAGTGTCGAGATTTCCTCTTTTGCAATAATGAGGTGGCTCGATGGAAAAAAGCCATCAAGTGCGCTCCGTACGGCTGAATTGGAAGTTGTCGAGCAGAATTTAGAGGAACGTGGAGTATTTCGTGAAGTCGCCCTTGATATCGCCCAAAAGGCGCGTTCAGTAAATTACAATGTGCACGGTGTGGTACAAATGCTGAGTGATTTTGCCGGTGGTGATGATGCGTTAGCGAAAATTGCAGAGATTCGGGTGAAAGATATTACCGATTTTTCGGAAGGGAAACGGGTTCCGACGCCGCAACAATACAAGGCGATACTCGCGTCTGTTGGCTTAAGACTCGATGATGACTTTCAACTCGGCATGTTTCCTCCGTCTTCCCGTGATATCGCTGAACAATTGAAAGGAAACAAGAACG
Source organism: Bdellovibrionota bacterium (assembly GCA_049451755.1). Lineage (GTDB taxonomy): Bacteria > Bdellovibrionota_C > UBA2361 > UBA2361 > RFPC01 > RFPC01. The sequence continues at coordinate 4,865 of JBMTVV010000071.1, read as the reverse complement.
CACCGTTAGCAGCAACCTATGCTGCTAGTCTTACCTATGCTGCAGAACGTGCTTTTCGGCGTGGAGAGCATGCGATGGAAGGTGTCATGGCAAAGCTTGATGAGCTTGTAGCTCGTCGAGACGCCATGTCGAAGTGAGTCTCTCTTGTTTATTGAGCAGATAAGATTGAAAGAGGTAATGAACCCTGGGACTTGAGAATACTAGGTATACGCTTCCTTTCTATGCCGTATTCGCTGCACTTCAATTTCTTTTGTCTCATCAAATACGAGATAAATAATCCGATAGTGTCCGACCCGTAATCGATATGTGATCTGCGAACCAACAAGCTTTCGAGATTGGGCGGGCCGAGGGTCGTGTCCAAGTGCACTAAGAGAATCTATAATTTTTGGAATCTGCGCTTTATCAATTTTGCGGAGTTCTTTTTCGGCTGAGCGCTTGAGCGTTATCTTATAGGAGGCCATCTTGTCTGAGATTCTTTAAGACATCATCAAACGAAATAGAGCTCTCTCCCTTACGTTCGGCAACAGCGACCAGGTCTTGAATATCCTCCAGTAGTTCCTCATAGGTTTCCACAGGAAGCACTACCTTCTTATTTCCCGCATCATCGGTTATGTATTCAACTTTTTTCGTCTTTTCCATACTCCTAGTATACGCCTTCAAAAGAGAGGCTGTCCATTCAATTAATCGTCCACGCAAAAAAGACCATGCGGTGGCTTGTCTCTACCAGATGTGTAGCTCTCAGCCCTTTGCTTATCGCTGAATCACATTCACAAGCTTTGGCGACTGATCCTTTTTATTCCGAACGAAGATAAACTTATCACCCTCACTGAGTGGATGCTGAGTCTCAGCCATCGCCGTGATAGCACTGTCCCGTAGTTGGTCATCAGTGATATCAAGCGCCACATCAATAAGCCCTCGCTTCTTACCATTTACCTGTATAACAACAGTAACCGTGTTCTCTTGTAGGTACTGCTCATTGTATTCAGGCCAATCAGCATACGCGATAGAAGACGTGTTTCCGAGCCGTTCCCAGAGCTCTTCCGTGAGGTGGGGAGCAAACGGTGCAAGAAGTTTTATGAAGGTCTCAGCCGTTTCTTTACTCACCTGTGAACTCATGAGCTCATTCAAACACTCCATGAGCGCAGAGATAGCAGTATTAAACCGAAGCTCTTCGGAGTCTTCGCCGACTTTCTTAATGCACCGATGAAGCGCTTTCCGGACGTCTTCACTCTCTTCTTCGGGGGTAACGAAAGGACGAGTGCCCTCGTTGCCACTTCCGATAATGAACGACCATGCGCGTCGTAAGAATCGTGCTGTTCCAGTAATTGCTTGCGAATCCCACACCTTTGACTGGTCAAGGGGACCCATGAACATGAGGTACATACGAAGGGTATCAGCGCCGTACTCAGCAATGATCTCATCTGGATTGACCACGTTACGGAGGGATTTCGACATCTTTGCGATAATCCGTTCAAGCGGTTCATCGGTAGACATTCTTACCGGGTTCCCAGCGGAGTCCTCTTTGACTTCATCCACGGGGACAAGGGCTCCACGTGCATCTTTGTATGCATGTGCTTGAATCATTCCCTGGTTAAAGAGCTTTTGGAACGGCTCTACCGTTGAGACGAGGCCGAGATCGAACAAGACCTTATGCCAGAACCGAGCGTAGAGGAGGTGCAGCACGGCGTGTTCAGCACCACCTACGTACAGATCAACATTCATCCATTCTTTTTCGAGCGCTGAGTCCCACGGAGCTTCCGCATTATCCGGGTCGATAAAACGGAGGTAGTACCAACAAGAACCTGCCCACTGAGGCATCGTGTTCGTTTCTCTTCGTCCCTTCATTCCAGTTACTGGGTCAGTAACGGAGAGCCAATCAGCTGCTTTGGCAAGTGGTGACTCGCCTCCGTCAGAAGGTTTGTAGTCTTCAACCGTTGGTAAGACGAGTGGAAGTTCACTTTCATGAAGGGCTGTAATGCGTCCATCTTCCCAGTGAACTATTGGAATTGGTTCTCCCCAGTATCGTTGTCGTGAAAAGAGCCAATCACGGAGCTTGTAATTAATGACCTTCTTCCCGAGTCCGTGTTCAGAAAGCCACTGGGTAATTCGCTCCATAGCGTCAGCATTTGAGGATCCTTCGAGCTGAAGCTCTGATGCAACGGGCGTATCACACGGAAGCATGATTCCTTCCTTCGTCCACGCGAGCTCGCCTGCATCACTTTTTGCTTTTGTTGCCTCATCAACGTGAGTGGGAGTAATAACGGGGCGGATTGGTAAGCCGAATTTTTTTGCGAACTCGAAGTCTCGTTCATCGTGAGCAGGAACGCCCATCACAGCTCCTGTTCCGTACGAAGCGAGCACATAGTCACCAATATAGAGTGGTACACGCTCTTCGTTGATCGGATTGATGACGTAGCTTCCTGTTGGTACTCCGGTTTTTGTTCGATTATCAAGGGTCCTATCGAACTCACTCATCTTCGCTGCATTCTCGATATACGCTTCTACCGTTTCACGTTGTTCTGGCGTTGTGAGTTGGGCAACAAGAGGATGTTCAGGAGCGATCACGAAGAAGGTGACACCAAAGAGGGTATCAGGCCGTGTGGTGAAGGCGGTGAGTGAGGCGTCAGAGTTCTCAACTGCAAATTGAATCTCTGCACCGTGTTTTTTCCCGATCCAGTTTCGTTGTTGATCTTTAATGCTCTCGGGCCAATCAAGTGTTTCTAGCTCATCAATGAGGCGATCTGCATAGGCGGTAATGCGGAGCATCCACTGACGCATCGGTTTCCGAACAACTTCGTGTCCGCCCCTCTCAGAGAGGCCATCTATAACTTCTTCATTTGCCAGTACTGTCCCGAGTGCTGGGCACCAGTTCACCATAGCTTCATCGATGTAGGCGAGTCGGTAACCGGCTTGGTAGTCATGGATGGCTTTTTCTCCACCACTTGTAATTGACTCTGGTATAGGGAGCTCATCGATGGGACGAGCTTTTTGCTGTTCTGGGTCAAACCACGAGTTATACAACTTCAAGAAGATCCACTGCGTCCAACGGTAGTAGTCGGGGACACACGTTTGAATCTCTCGGTCCCAGTCGTATGAGAACCCGATGAGTTTCATCTGTTTTGTGAACGTCTCGCAGTTAACGGTGGTGATTTTTCCAGGATGTTCACCGGTTGCAACGGCGTGTTGTTCTGCGGGGAGCCCAAAGGCGTCGTATCCCATCGGATGGAGCACATCAAAGCCCTTCATCCGTTTAAATCGGCTGTAGATATCAGTGGCGGTGTACCCGAGTGGGTGGCCAATATGGAGCCCTGAACCAGAGGGGTAGGGGAACATATCGAGACAGTAGAATTTTTTCCGTGAGGCGTGGGGCTTTTGGCGGAAGGTTTTATTCTTTTGCCAGTATTGTTGCCATTTTGGCTCGATGCTCTGCGGGTTGTATTCAGTGGTCATGTGCTGTCTCTTCTCGTGGCGTGTATTGCTTGTAATAGCCACTACAGAGAGTACCACAAAGAGAAGGGGTTACAACTTCCCGTTTCTTGTTAAAGACGTCTGAAAAGGTTCCCTTCTTTGTCCGAGCGAGTCGGCACCAACCTCTCGTTGTGAGCCCCGAGCTATTAGCTCCTGACTCTCTATCCCAGACGGGGATTATGCAGCCGGCGGATACGACGTATACCCTTCACCACCGAGGGAGCAATCGTACCAAACTGACTGTGGAGCTTCTTCAGCAAGCGGAAGCCCCTTTTCGAATCGCTCTACGAGGTCTGGGTTACTAATATACGGCCTCCCGAAAGCGATAAGATCAGCATCTCCTGCCGTGATACGCTCATCAGCAAGCTCGAGTGTGTAACCGCAGTTTCCGATAATGGGGCCAGTGAATACGGGTCGAAACTCGTTGAGTGTCATTGGTTCCCCGAGCTCGTGGAATCCGAAAGCGAGCCCATCCATTATGTGGAGATAGCCTATTTGTAAGGCATTGAGTTCAGAAGCTGCGTACAGGAATTGTTCTCGATAATCAGGAGAGCCCATATCGTTAAACATTCCATTTGGAGAGAGCCGAACACCTATGCGAGATGTAGGGAGTACGGTTTGAATAGCTTCAACGATTTCTCGAAGGAATTGGAATCGTTTCTCGATGCTTCCGCCGTATTCATCTTCTCGTTTATTTGTTTTTGATTGGAGAAACTGGTCGATGAGGTAGCCGTTTGCGCTATGAATCTCTACCCCATCAAATCCTGCTTCTTTCGCGGCATGCGCAGCATTTTTGTAGTCTTGAACTACGGATTTCACTTCCTCAGTCGAGAGGGCTCGTGGAGTTTCGTATGATTTTTTCCCGAGAGGAGTCTGTACAGATTTTCCTTCGAGTGTAATAGCAGAAGCGCTTACGGGGAGGCCCGTTGAGGGGTGAAAGTCGGTGTGTGAGGATCGGCCGCAGTGCCACAGTTGAAGGAAGATGGGAGTGTTTGTTTCCTTAAGGCGTGAGGTAACTTTTTTCCAACCTTCAATCTGTGCCTCTGTGTAAATCCCTGGACTATTCGGCCACCCGATACCTTGCTCTGAGACGACGGTAGCTTCAGAGATGATGAGTCCAGCAGAGGCGCGTTGAGCGTAGTACTCAGCCATGAGCTCGTTTGCGATTCGAGTTTCGCCTGACCGGCTTCTTGTGAGTGGTGCCATGACGACTCGGTTTTTCAGGGCGAGGTCGTGGAGGTTAAATGGGGTGAGTAGGGGGTGTTGGTGTGAGGTCATGGATAGGGTTCTCCCAAGGGTAGTGAACTGTGTGATGAGACAGTAGCGGTTCCGTTCAGGGGGTGACAAGGGGGTAGCTCATGAGCTAAGTGGAGGCGACTTGGGGGAGGAAAACAGTA
>JBMTVV010000070.1:0-8126 GCA_049451755.1 Bdellovibrionota bacterium | reverse complement strand
AGCAGCGGTTGGACCACTCCAATTTGAAGTGCTTGAATTCCGACTAAAAACTGAATACGGAGTCGAAACAGTGAGAGAGTCAATGCCGTACCGCTACGGAGTATGGCTTCTCGGAGATGTATCGAACTTCGATAAGCCGTCAGGAGCACTCCTCGCTGAAGACCGTGATGGCGAGAAGATTATGTTACATACGAGCAGTTGGGAGCGCCAACATGCTGCAGAGAGGAATCCTGGCGTAGAATTTGCGGAGTTCTTATCGGTGTAGGTTTCGTTCTCGATAAGAACCTCAATCCTCTGCCACCCTTCTCTAAATCAATTGGATTCTTAGAGCGAAAACGGCTCAGAGTATAAACTCTTCTCACAATGAAGCCGATTTTCTTTGCATGTCCGCAATCAACACCTCTTCAACCCTACAGGCAATCCATCGTGACCTTCAGGCAATCTCTGAAAAAGCAGCTCATATCAGTACTCCTGCTCAGGTTGACGGTGTGCCCTCTTCCATCACACCACCTCTCTCTGAATCTCTTATAGGTATCAAGGTGGATGAGCTTTCTATCCGAGCGAACGTAAAAGTATTGCAGCACCTAAACACCATTGAAGAGACACTGCTCGATATAATCGCGTAATGCCCCATCGGCAAGCCCTCGACTCTCTTATCGATCTCATGATAGGCTCCTGCTTCAGGATCAGGCTTTAAAGCCCAATAGTAACGGAGAAAAATATGGCTACAATTACCTTAAAGGGCACACCGTGCAGCACCTCTGGCGACCTTATCGCACAGGGTGAATCCATAAGCGATTTCCATCTCACGAACTCAAGTCTTGAGACTCTTACCCTCAGTTCATTTTCAGGGAATACGATCATCCTTAACTGTTTTCCGAGCATTGACACACCTGTGTGTGCAAACTCGGTGAGAAAATTCAATGAGGAAGCCGCCGCTCTTAACGGAGTAAAGGTACTATGTGTATCTCAAGATCTCCCTTTCGCACTGAATCGATTCTGTAGCGGGGAGGGTATCGAAAATGTTGTTCCCGCCTCCGCCTTTCGTGATAAGGAATTCGGTGAAAAACTGGGCATACTGATAACGGATGGGCCACTCGAGGGACTCTTTGCCCGCGCTGTCGTTGTTATCAACGATGAAGGCTCTGTTCTCTACTCACAGCTCGTTCCTGAGATAGCAGAAGAGCCGGACTACGCTGCTGCCCTAAAGGCCGTTCAGGGATAGTTCCTCGAAGTATCTCTGCTGGCCAGGAAACTGGCAGTTATCAGCAGCGAATCCTAGCCGACTCAGGACCAACTGAGTCGGCGGTCTTTCTTCCCGTACTCCTCCTCTTCCCATGCTCTCTGGAGGAACTCCATCTCGATGACCCGACCCCCCTCATAGCTGCCGGAATTGCTCTCTCTGTGGTAATTTCATCGCCCACCTCATATTTTCAGAGAGTTACCGATTTTTTTTGATTAATACTGCTCCTTACCTAGACTACGGTGACGGTAGTAACTCGATTTTTAACCGACATAACCCAGTAAGCCATGAATAAACTCGTCAAGAATCAACATCACACTCTCCCCATCCCATTCATGATACTCCTCGTGACTACCTCCTTTGCATACGCTGATGGCACTGTCTATTCACAAGACAATCTCAACGGCTATACCCGACTCGAACAAGAACTCAGTGAAGAAGAGCAACAAACTCAGGTGAACAAAAATACGAGCTCAGGTCTCGCTTCTGGCACACGAATCCAGAGTCGCTATTCTACGGTTGAAGACAGTCGAGAAAATCCCGCACTCACAACGCTCTATCGACAGCAAACAGAGCTCAAAACATTAGCTCGGGATTTCGCAGAGCTTGAAAAGGCTAGTCTTCGCCTCGAAGAGCTCCTACGTGAGGTAGAAGCAGAGCAAGAGAAAATTCGCACACGCTCCTCGACTGAGAGCTCGATGCAAGAGATAGAGTCAGAAGCAATGGAAGAGTCCCAGACACCACTTAACAAGATAAAAGCATTCGACATTCCACTTACCCAGATTGAAAATGACGTCCGAGCACAAAGGGTCAAGCATGAAGAGCTCCTTTTCGTCGACAAGCGGATAGGCATTGAAATGCCAATTGCAATTATCAATGCTCCAGCAGCTCCCCTGTTTGCTGGCCCAAATCCGGAACTGAGAGTGCTGTATCGGGCTCACAAAGGAGAGATTGTAGCTATAGAGCAGCGATATGAGGATTGGTATCGAATTATCCATGAAAGTGGCATGCGGGGATGGGTACTTGCTGATGATCTTCTCTTCGGAGCAGATAGTCGCTCTCTACCAGGCAAGATCATCAGAATCAAAGCTTACGATATCGCAAGTGACCGAAGCGACTGGGAGCCTGCCCAGTGAGGCAGGGTTTCCTTCAGTACGAGAACCTCTTTCAGTATTAGTATTGGACTACGCTCAAGGACTCTCACTGACACGTTCCCGGAAAGCGAGACCCGCTCTAAAGATACGCTCCTTTCTCTCGCTATCCATTCGGTCTAAATTGCCAACCATTGCGCTTAGCCTGGGATTCTTTGTGAAAAAGCTCCGATTCTCATCAATGAATCGCCAGTACAGTCCATCGAGCTCATCGCACCACTCTCCGACCGGATAATCACGGGACATCTTCCGGATATAGTTAGACCCACACAGGTATGGCTTCGTCGCAAAAATACCACCATCACTAAACTGGCCCATACCGTACACATTCGGCCCCATCACCCAGTCAGAGGAATCTACATACATCTCCATAAACCAACGATGCACCCCTTTCGGATCGACATTGCACAGCAACATGACATTGCTGATAATCATTAATCTCTCTATATGATGGTTATAGCCGTAACGCACCGCTTTCTGAATCGCATCATCAAGAGGAGGCATCCCCGTTTTTGCTGTATACCAACAGGAGCGGAGGGTTCTGTGGTGCTGCCAGAAGTTCGTTGTTTCCTGAACAACCGAATGTTCCTGATAGATACCACGAATAAATTCACGCCAACCGAGTACCTGGCGAACGAGTCCTTCTCGTGAATTGAGGGGAATCTCCTCACAAGGCGCAAGAAGCTCTAGCAGCTCTTGCGGTGTTATGAGCCCAATATTGAGGAGTGGACTTACACCGGAATGAAATAAGAAGGGAGTCTTCTGGGAGATCGCATCTTCAAAGTCACCAAAGGCATAGAATCGCTCCTCAATGAATTTTTGCGTCCAAAGACGGGCTCCCGTGCGCGTAACTGGAACCCAAAACTCATCAACTCCTCCTGGATGCTCGGCAAAGAGCTTCTCAACGAGAACCTTTACATCTTCAATATGCGGCGAGGCACTCTCAAGGGATACTTCCGGAATAGCAATGGTTTTCGGCAGTTTCTTTCGATTCTCAGCATCAAAGCTGTACTTGCCACCCAGCGGCTTTCCTTCAGGAGACATGAGTACGTTCTGTTCACGCCGCAGCTGCTCATAAAAAGATTTCATGAAGGGTTTTTTTACTGAATCAGCGTACTTTTTGAACCGCTCCCGCGAGATGAGAAACATTGGGCTTTCATGTAACTCTAACCTCACACAGGCTTGCTTAGCCCACTTCATGATCCGCTCTTCAAAGAACTTATCTTCAATCTGATACGTATGAAGCTCATCAACCGAATGTTCTGCTACGTATTGAGACAGCTTCTCTTCAAAAGATTGCTGATATGACTGAGCATCCAACTCAGCGTAGTGTACTTTCGCTCCGAGAGCCTGTCGCAACTCATCGCGATAATGCCGCATCGCAGCGAGGAAAAAGATTAGCTTGTGCTTGTGGTAGCGAAAGTGGGTGCACAGACCATAGTCCTCCGCCATGAATACGCTATCTCCCATTTCGATACAGGAAGACTCTGGAGCGAATAGCTGATTACCGAGAACGAGTACGTGCTTCATACTTACGTGGTAGTTGATCCCGTGCGCACCTTACAGACGAGGTCGTAAATACTTCATAAAATCAAAATGTTATAGCGAGACAGCCCAATCTCTCTCCATACGAGGCTTTTCACTACGTACGATCATCTAACTCTTTATGGCCTCAATCCAACAGATTGTAAATGAACAGTTCCTGGACCGGGTTGCCGCACTTGAGAAGGGTGAGAAGCGGTATGGCGCTGCCCAAAGCAAGGCGCTCTCTGGCACTGATCCGGAGAGTCGAATCAGTATCAGTGTCCGTGCAGGCTCAAAGATGTATGCACGTGCCCTCACCGGTATTAACTTCGGCGTTTCAGTCTTAAATTTTGCTCACTCTGATCTAGAGAAAATCCATAAGCTCACAAGTGAGATAATCACAGTCGTTGAAAACGCTGCTTCTCCAAATAGTTCTCGGGCAGATAGGGCTGCTGCTCAGAGAGCAATGGATGAACACGGGGGCACCATCAAGGATATGCTTCGAAACTCATACTTTGGAAAGAAAAACTATCTCCAAAAGGACGTACTCGCAGATGTCTTAGAGGATGTAGGGCTTATTGCTGATAAGTCCGAGACTATTAAAACCTCTTTCGATCAATTCATGACCCTTGGAAAGGACGCCACCCTAGCCGATTTAGACATAAAAGGAGTGAACAGTAGTATCCCGAAAGAGGCGGGCAAGGTTGATAGTGTACATGATAATGAGCCTCTTTTTGGAGGTAGACGAACACTTACAAAAACTGCAGACGCGTACGCAGTTCTCGATGATCTCAAAGCCTTTCAGGGTCAAATTGCGAATAATATAGGCGCCTTGAATGGTCTCTCTGAAGTCCTTGAACAAAACGCTCTTCTCGTACGAAGCACCGCTCTTGCCTTCCTAGAAATTGGTGAAACCCTTACCTCCGAAACAGACGCTAACGACGTAGCGCGCAAACTCCAGAGTATGATTTTAAAGGATGCTCGAGCTGCGCTCTCACAGGCGGAAAATCTGGAACCACTTATTGTCGCAACACTTAACTACAAGGATGCAGGAATTACGACTGAGTAAGGCTACAGTCCTCTTTTATTCTCTTCATTGGTAAGCGAAAAGAAAAGAGACTTCCAGATCCTTCTGTCGATTGAACAGCAAGCGAACTATCGTGCGCCTCGAGAATAGCCTTAGCTGTCGAGAGACCCAGCCCTAGACCTCCAGAGCGAAATCCATAATCTCCAGAGCTATGCACAAGAGCATCACCTACTTCATAAAACTTCTCGAATATGAGTTGGTGCTCACTCTCCGGTATACCAATTCCCGTATCCTCTACCTCAAAATGAACAAGTCCGTGCTCAGACCAGATACGGAGCGTTATGGTACCCTCATCCTCCGTGAAACGAATTGCATTTGATAAGAGATTGCCAAGCACGAGAGTCAGTAATGCCTCATCAGCCTGCACCATCAGCTCACGTTGAGTGCACTCCACAACAAAATGAAGATGTCTTACCTCCAGAGGAGTCTTAAATCGCTCTTCGAGCGTCTGTAGCATCTGCCCTAGCGAAAAAGAAGTCTTTTGGACACTGACGCGATTACCCTCAATACGAGAAAGACTCTGTAATTGTTGAGATAACTTTACGAGTCGAGCCACTCCGCGCTGTAGCGTCTGCCCCATCTTATCTCTCGTTTTATCATCAGCTGCTCCTAGGTGAGCAAGTATATCCGCTGCTCCCTGAATGACATTGAGGGGAGTTCTCAGCTCATGAGTCAGAACGGTAATCATCTCACCCTTGCGCTTATCGAGCCTCGTGAGCTGCCCATGCATTTGGTTCGCCCGTTGAAAGAGAATCGCATTATCGACCGCGAGAGCGAGCTGAGAGCCAAAACGCTCACAAAAAAGCAAGTCACGATCACTAAATATCGCATCTCCTTTTTTGTTCAGAATTTGCACAGCCCCAATAATCTCACGTTCTCGAACCAGAAGAGGGACACAGATCAGATTTCGCGTCTGGAACCCTCCTTCCTCATCAAATCCGCGATAGAACCGTGCATCACTTTTGGGATCCTGCGATACCAGAGACTGCTTATTCTGAATAACCCATCCGACCAAGCCCTGATCCGATGGAAGTCTCCTATCTTGTAAGCTTGCCTCATCTCCTTGTAATGCCCAGAAACGAAGGCTCTTTCCACCATCATCCAGTAAAAAGACAGTACCAGCCTCTGCTTGAATCTCATTACAAAGATGTTTCAAGGCCTGTCGGACCACGATCTCTGGCTGAAGTGAGGAGTTCAAAAGGAGAGGCAATCGGCTCAACGAGAGCAGCTGACTCACCTCCAACCCCTCTTCTTGTGAATCCGTTCCAAGTTTTTGGAGTGAGAGCGTATATTCCCTAAGCCGACGCACATTCTCTTGCTGAGGAACTCGCCAGAGCTCTCTTCCTGCTCGCGTTAACCATAGGTGCGATTCAATGAAATTGAGCACATCAGGATAAAAGAGGTGTCGCGCAAGACCAATCTCTTGACGAAGCAGCTCGGATTTATCGAAAAAATCCTCTCGCCCAAGATTTCCAACGTCCGCGTCAATGAGATAACGACCTAAGGGCGAGATGATTGACGTCAGATGTGGTTGTGAGACATTCACAAAGCGCGTGTCGAGAATCATCTCTCGAACTATCTCAATCTCACTAACTGAGTAACCACCGAAGCGATTCATTGCCTCTTGAGCTATCTGAGCACCAAGCTCCTCATTCTCTATGGGCTTATGAATAAATCCCGTATCATGAAAAGCGGCTCCAATAGTCAAGAGATGGATATCGCGTTCATCGAGTTCATCGTACAGACTGAGATGGAGGACCTCTTGTAACACGTCACGGGAGTGCTCAACAGAATGATAGAGCAAATCATTTGAAAGGCCCTGCTCAAGTACGCGGAATGCCTCCTTTATAATAGGCATATCAAGTGTTTTTTGACACAACGCATCAAATTTCTTGTCTTTGAGGTTTTGAGACATGTGGCGCGAACCCCTCCCTTATTCTCCTTGATAATACGGTCTCATCCTCTTTATTCGCAATCAGAAATACCAGGATTCTAAGTTCAAATATGACCATTTTCAGATACTTTTCCACAGCTCAGCAGGATAGACACGGGGGAGCCTTCTATCGGTAAAGCTCTTGCATTTCCTCACGTGAGGTATTGTGATGTAGTCTAAGACACGCTGGTGTTTATTCAGAAATAGCATGGCTCAAGACGGCAGGTATCAAGAGGGCAGGTATATTGAAACAGAAATTTGAACTACCCGTTCATCCCTCGAACAATAGTGGTTCCTCAGAAGGAAGCAAGGCGAAATTTGTGCGGCTTCTTGATGTAGTACGACTCGCATACCCATACAAGACAACACTTGTCTTAGCAATGATGGCACTGCTCTTAGCCAGTGGGATTAATCTTGCGATTCCCGAATTTATTCGTCGGTTTCTAAACAGTGATGATTCACTTGAGATTATTACGCGTCAGCCACTAACTATTGGAGGGGCGTTAATTGGAATATTTCTCCTTCAGGCGGTAGCATTTTATCTCCGCACCTATTGGTTTGGGAGGGTAGGACACTCGGTTGTCTTCGATCTACGAGAGCGTCTCTACTCCTCTCTTCTGAGAAAGCCTCTGCAGTTTTTCGATCAGCAACGTACCGGAGACCTCATATCACGTATCAATGCAGATACGTTGATGCTTCAGGATGTGGTGAGTATTCGGCTATCAGTTCTCATCCGATATCTCCTTCAAGTAATTATCGGAATTATTCTGATGGTATTCCTATCCCCATACCTCACCCTTCTGATTGCTATGATTTTGCCCATTATCATTCTTCTTTCACGTAGTCTCGGGAAAAGGCTACGCTCTCTAAGCAAGCAACAACAGACAAAGCTGGGAGAAGCAACCACAAGCGCTGAAGAATCAATTGGAGGAATTCGCACTGTAAAGGCATTCACTGGGGAGCGATTTGAGATGAATCGATTTCTCTCACAGATATCACTCGTAAGAGACCTTGGGTTTGCTCGCGCGCAGTTTGCCGCTTTTTTCGCCTCAAGCATTAATTTTCTCATGAACGGGGCTCTCGTTGTCATCTTTCTCCTCGGAATTCGTGCAGTCACCCTTGGCAATTTGAGCACCGGAGACCTAACGGCATTTCTTTTGTATGGGGCCATCGTTGCCATCTCATTTG
>JBMTVV010000069.1:0-8210 GCA_049451755.1 Bdellovibrionota bacterium | reverse complement strand
ACCTCGTCTTAGGGCTTGATAGAGGTGCAGATGATTATCTTACAAAACCTTTCCAATTTGAGGAGCTACGGGCACGAGTTCGAGCTCTATTACGGATGAGAGAGCTCAATCTCAAGTTACAGAACGCCCATGATGAGGTAGTTGGACTACAAGACCAATTGATCGAAGTGGAAAGACAGGCTCTCGTTGGAGAGTTGGCAGGTGCTGCTGCTCATGAGCTTGGACAACCGCTCTCCGCTATCTTATTGAATATCTTTCTAATTGAAAAATTAGGGATAGACTCATCAAAAGGGGCATTGGCCCTCAAAGCACTGAAGCAAGACGCCGAGAAAATGAAAGCACTTGTTGAACAACTGCGTACAATCAATCCGAGCAATGCGAGCGCCTATTATCGAGCAAAAAAGATACTCTCACTTTCATCAGTACAGAATTCTGATTTAGTCACTGGCGAAGAGGAATAACCCTAGCAAATAGCAGCCGGAAGATTACGCCGCTAACTCTTCCAGAAATTCCTTCGGAATTTCCTTTTTGCCGGTAAACTCGAGATAGTAGCGGATGAGCTTCCTTCGTAACATGATGCGTGAGCGATGCAATCGCGACTTGATAGCGGGTACTGAGAGTCCAAGAACTTCGCTTGTCTCTTGATTTGAGAAGCCATTTACATCTCGCATAACAAATACTGATCGATATTGTTCGGGAAGGCGATTTACAGCGGACAATAGTACTGACTTCAACTCCTCATTTTGCGTAAATTTTTCTATATGATTTTCTTGATACGATTCTCCATCCAAGGCTTTTTGTCGTGTGTGTGGTGCTAAATCCTCCAATAATAGAGCGGGCTGTTGCCGGCGCTTTCGTAGCTTCATGAAGGCAGCATTTACCACGATTCGGTAGAGCCAGCTTGAGAAGGCTGATTTCCCTTGGAAGAGCTCAAGCTTTCGATGAAGTGTCATGAAGACATCTTGTAGCACTTCCTCGGCGTCCTCTTCATTCTTGGTAAATCGCAACGCGAGATGGAAAACTTTTGTTTCGTATTTCTCGATTAGCTGTTCAAATGCAATTTGATCCCCCTTACGAATCTTTTGGATGAGAAGGAGATCTTCAGATAACTTCTTTTTTGCCATAGTAAAACCTTTTTCTAGAGATTGCGTGGCTCTTCACTTTTTCAGTTTTCGGAAATAGCACTATAAATACGCCCCATTTTGATTCAGAGGTCGCAGCGAGATGTCACTGAAGCGTTAAGAGGTTGTAAAAAATTTGTAACGTTGCCGACAAATTGAGCGAGCACCGAGCATAATGATACGAAGTGAAATTGTTCTTGAGGATTCGCTTTCCCCCCCGCAGGGACAACACATAGCAATCCTTAGATGAAAGGATGTGAGGCTAATAGTGTGGAGTCATTAAAGAAAGAAATCCTTCTGCTTGCCCGATTTCTTCAGGTGAATCCCCTTTCATATCTCCCTAGGAGCTGCCGCACTCCTCAAAAATAACACCGCTCTCAAGGCAATACTTTCGAGTGTTGTTCTGTATGTGATTATGAGCCCCATAGGACGTCTGGTAGCCAAAGCGCGAGCGCTGGAAAGGAAAAGACGAGCAGAATTGTCACTATCTGTAGGACGACGAACGGTATAATGCCGCGATAGATATCAGATGTTTGGACTTCTTTTGGGGCTACCCCTCGAAGGTAGAAGAGTGAAAATCCAAATGGGGGAGTCAGAAATGACGTCTGGAGGTTGAGAGCAATCAGTATTGCTACCCATACAGGAGGCATTTGGAGGTGTTCTGTTAATATTGGCGTTATTATTGGAACGAATATGAAACAAATTTCCAGAAAATCTAAAAAAAATCCGAGGACGAAAAAGAAGAGCATAATCGCCCAAAACAGCAGGTGCTCATAGTCCTCGAGGACTATGAGCATATCGATAAGAATCTCATCACCGTACATTCCTCGAAAAACTACCCCGAATACTTGGGCACCAAAGAGGAGCGCAAAGACCATCGCTGTAAGGTGGGTGGTTCGTACTGCAACATCATGGAGGAGTCTGCGAGAGAGTTTTTTGCGATACGCTGCGAGTACAAGAGCTCCTAGTGCTCCACAACCAGCAGCTTCCGTAGGCGATGCAATACCGCAGAGGATAGTCCCGAGTACAAGGCTAATGAGTAGGAGGGGCGGGAGAATGAGATGTATGATCTTACTAATCCGAACTCCGTCTCCTAGTCGTATATCTGTACTCGGAGTTAGTTGGGGTCTATGCCTGATGATGACGAAAATATAGCTCAGATAGAGAATTATCAGGAGAAATCCAGGGATAATAGCGGCAGCGAAAAGATCTGCGACGCCAATATTCATCATGTCGGCAAGTAAAATAAGAACAATGGAAGGTGGAATGATCTGCCCCAGGGTTCCGGCGGCACAAATAGTTCCAGTACTGAGTGCTGAATCGTATCGTTTTTTGAGTAATACTGGCAATGATAGTGCACCCATGGTAACGACGGTCGCACCAACAATTCCGGTAGAGGCAGCAAGCAGTGCACCAACTACCACTATTCCGTAGAGTAACCCTCCTTTTGTGTGATGAAGTAATTGCTCTACCGTCTCAAGTAGCTCCTCCGCAATGTGGGACCGCTCTAGGGTAATTCCCATATATATGAAGAGCGGAACGGCTATGAGGGTTACATTTTCGATCACTCCAAATATCTTGGAAGAAATAAAACCAAAGTCTGATAGGTAGAAGATATCGAGCAAGAAGTGGCCAACGAGTCCAAAGGTCAGTCCGACCCCACTTAGGACGAAGGCAACTGGAAAACCTGAGAGGATCCCGAGTAGAAGAGCAGGGAACATGAGAAGCGGAAATATTTCTTCAACTGATAGCCCCACAATGACTACTCCAACCAGTCCATGTTGTTCTTGTTTGTCTCACGCAGTGATGGCAAAAGGCACAAAAGTAGTAAGGCCATCGATTGAAGAGCGAGAAGTATCATGCCGAGCGGGAAGGCACTCTTAATTATCCAGCGGGCTTCGAGGCCGCCAGCATCGGAGGAACCCTCACCGATGAGGATTGTATTTCGTAAGAGTGTCTCGACTGTATCCGCAACAGGAAAGAGGAAGGAGTCTGTCCCGATAAGAAGAGTACTATAGAATGAAGGAGGGGTGCTCGTAGGGTATGATCGCGCGACGAGAACATCTTCAATTCCAAAATAGGCCAGGGTAAGGGCAAGAGGAATGAGAAATGAGAATCCTACTACATGGACAGCTTGCCGCATTCTTGATGAGAAGCGGTTGCTAAGAATATCAACTCGAACGTGATGATTTAACTGCAGCGCATGGGCAAGGCTTAATGTGATGATCACGCCGAAAAGATGCCACTGTAGCTCCTGAAGTGCTATAGAACTCACGTTGAAAATGTATCGGCTGATAACTTGCTGAATAGTCAAGAGCAGAAGAAGAGGCACACAAAAAACAGCAATGGCAAAGGAGGCAGCCGAAATTCGCGAGATGAGAGAGACCAGAGTTGGTAGCAGAAGAATACTCCTTTTTTAAGTGAGATGTGTAATGGAGAAACAGTCTCGGTAGTTTTTTTGAAATTGTGCCACTGATTGAAGGACTCGTTTGGCCATTTCGTCTCGCTCTGCAACTTCATGCATGACTTCCTCTGAGAGCTGTTTGAGATGCTCGAGCACGGCATTGGGCAGTCTGAGAATAGTTACCTTGGAATTCGTCTTAATTTTTTCGAGATACTCTGCATTTTTGGCATGAAACTCATTGAGCATCCAAATAGTCGTATCGTTAGCAGCTACTTGAATGGCTCTCTGATAGTTCTGGGGCAGTGCTTGCCACGCCCTCTGATTTATCATGAGCTCAAGGAGTGGGCCCTGCTCCTGCCAGCCAGGCCCATAATAGTATTGCGCTGCCTTATCGAGTCCAAGAATAGAGTCATGATAGGGGCCTACCCACTCGGCTGCATCGATTACTCCTGTTGATAGACTCGTGAATATCTCTCCCCCTGGAACGAGCACGGGCGATGCGCCTGCCTTCTTGTAAACTTTGTTGGCAAATCCTGCGATACGAATTTTAAGACCCTTGAGGTCTTCAACAGATTCAATTCTTCTATTAAACCATCCAGCCATTTGTGCGGGAGTCGCTCCACAGGGGAATGCAATCACTCCGTGAGGTTCCATCGCTTCATCATAAAGCTGTTGCCCTCCACCACATTGGAGCCACGAGAGCATCTCAAGCGCTCCAGTATTAAAAGGAATCGCGGTAAAGAAAGTGGAAGCTGGAATTTTCCCCTGCCAATAGTACGCTGCCGAGTGACCCATTTCTATTTTTGCGGAGCGGACTGCATCAAAGGTCTCAAGAGCAGGAACGAGTTCCCCTGCACCGTAGAGACGAATGTTGAGCCCTCCACCAGTTAAGTCTTTGACTGTTTGAACGAATCTCTCCATCCCGGAGCCCCAAATAGGTAGTGTACGTGGAACACCAAGTGCGAGACGCCACCGTAACCGTTTTGTATCAGCGAATGCATTCGAAGTAAGAGTGTTGCCAGTCAACCGTGCAGTTCCAATGGCTGCAAGTGAGGTCAGAAGTGTCTTTTGGATAAAGTTTCGGCGTTTCATGGGATGAATTTGATAGCGTTCTTCAGTAGTTATATCGTCTGATGAGGATTTTGCAAATAGTGAAAACGTGGGGCATTACTTATGTTCGCATTGCGTATTACTCGGGGCACATAAACCCCTTGATAGCTGCAAAAGAGAGCGTAACGCGTTCCTCACCGTATTACAAACGAGAGATGAGAGACTTACTCAGGTACGGGTTGATCCGTAAGTGCATTCGTGATGAGGCATTGCGCAAGTGTCTCTAATAACATATTCGTTCGTGGGTAGCGCTGTTGGTCACTTGTCCACCAGGATGAAACTCCCGATCGACTTCTTACATTTGCATTTGTAGTTGCTTGGCTCCTTCCACTCCATACAGTAATTCCGCTTTCTACTTCTATTAGTTTTGAGAAGGCTGAGATGGCTTCTGCTGAGCGAGGATTTTCAATAACGCCGACTAGGACGAGATCAAAACCAGCATCACGAGCCATGCTGATAGCGCTGAAGTTCCCATGGAAGAATTGCTCTGCCTGCCCTGGCCAATCAGTGCGGTTCATAATTTCAATAATATTAACTGATGTCTGCTTGCTGAGAAGCTCTCGTTGCAGATAGCGAGCAATCTGCTTACCCGCACCAGGTTGACGGTCACTTTGAGCGGCAAGATTTACCGGGGTTGCAAAGGGAATAATGCCGAGTCGAACGGGAGTTCCTGTCGGAAATCGCTGGTTTACAAATTCATCAAGCGGAATACGAATGTGTGCATGAGATTTGCACTCTTCCTCTTGTTGTAGGTGCAGCGTGCTGCATCCGGCAAAAAGCGTCACTGTCAAAACGGTGACGGTTATGTGCACCAAAAGACATTTATAAGACACACGGAAAGGGAGTCTTACAGCGATGGACAAGGAATTAAATAGAGAGTTTCTCACAGGTTATTCTTCAACCTCCGGTATTTTCACCAGTCTTAGTATAGTACGTAGTTTTCAACACTCGTGCCAGATTGGAATGGTGTTATTGCTCCTCATGAGTCTATCCCTTGGGGGTTGCAGTAAGCGTTACGATGATGTCCCTGCATTCTGGCCATTCGAGTACAGAGACTATGAGAACGAGTCTGTCGGTCGCTTTAAGACATCGTATCTTGCACAACAAATAGATGAGTTCTACCAGGGTGTTCATCCAGGTCCGATAGGAGTAACGACTTTTGTTAACCTCGATGATCTGAAGACGACCTCTTCTTTTGGGCGTATTTATGGCGAGCAGCTGATGAGTGAGCTATCGATGCGCGGCTATGATGTGGTTGAGCTCCGACATGCAGACGCTTTACAGTTTCTCTCAAATAATGGTGAATTTGCCCTCTCTCGAGATGTCGCTCAGGTGAGAAGAGAACGGGACCTTGGAGCTATTGTTGTCGGAACTTATGTAGTTTCCCCGGTACGAGTTTATATCAATGCCCGATTAGTTGATCCTTCGACCTCAAAAGTACTCTCTGCTGGTTCTGTTGAGATGGCAAAGACTGATGAAATTAAGAGACTTGTGCGGGGTGGAGCGTTTTCACCCACACTAGAGCGCATTCCAGTAAAACGGCTGGGTATGTACACCTATCCAATGACTCTCAATCCACACTACTTTGAGGAAGAGATAGCTGTCCCTGCTGGTTTTCCAAAAAACCCTGGAACAATGAGTCAACAGCAGATGATGGAAGAGTACATGCTGCAATCAGGAAGCGGCTTTAATCAGCCTAACATGCAGTAAATACAGCATTAATATGATTTCTGCCGAGAGTGGCAGTAAGAAGTCTATCTCTCTGAAACAGTATGGCGCCTGTGAACATCAAAAAGCAGGTGGCCAAAAGAGGCCGGAGAACGTTGCAAACGAGAAGAGACTCCTATGAATGAACGAGAACTCGCTACGCGAATGAGAGCAGATTGGGACAGGCGGATTGCTCATGACTACCGATTCTGGATGAGCGACGGTTATCAGAGTGACCAAGTCATGTGGGAAACTGGTGAGCGAGATTTCAATATTATTACCCGCGATATTGAAGATACTTCAGAGAAGTCGATTCTTGAGATTGGTTGTGGTGTTGGACGGTTGCTTAAGGCAGCGATAGATCGTTTTCAAAGAGTGATAGGTGTTGATATCTCTCCCCTGGCATTAGAGCGAGCTGGTGCACTCATCGGGCGACCAGATAACTTAGAGTTAATGATCGGCGATGGATTCTCCCTCGCGGAGGTACCATCACAATCTATTGATGTGGTCTACAGCTTTGCTGCTATTACGAGTACTCCCTTGGAGATATTCTCTCGCTACCTACTTGAGGCGAACCGGGTTCTTTCAAAGGACGGTTTGTTACGACTACAGATTTACCTAGGTAAGGAACAGAAAGTTACGAGTGATGATACCCTTCACTTACGGTGTTTCGATGAGGAAAACTTTCGTCGGGCAATCGCAGCAGCTGGCTTCGCAATTGAATGGATTGATGAGCTTACATTGCCTTTTGAGGTGTCCTTTGCGGAGTCAGGCATTTTTGCCAAAATCGGCTCGTTTCGAAAGATTAGCGAGGCTCATGTAGATTTTCAAAAGGTCGGCTCTTTATTACTTCCCGATGGAGAACCACAAAGTGCAGATGCGATAACGGGTCTTGAGGTTGAGTGCTGGATGTCACTTAACTACGCTCGAGAACTCGCAGAGTGTGGAGATGTTGAACGAGCACGAGAAACACTAGAGTTTGCTGTTGCGCATGCGAAATCAATCAATCTTGATATTCAAGATCTCCTCGATCGAATTGTGGGAATGATTGAATCTTTAGAGGCAAAGCGTGAGGCATCACAGGAAAAACCTGTCGAAGAAGTTTGTCTGTATCAGAAAAATCTTAAGGTTATTGAGCGACGGTTTCCTGCAGTTCATGCAAAGATATGCGCGTTGGATGAGACGTTTTCACCAACAATTGAAATCCGTCATACAGATGAGGGAGCTGTGCTTGTTGAGCACGATCAGGTGCTTGATCACCCCACAGCTCCAGTTCGGGCTGCTTCCAACTGGATCAAGGCGCAGCTACAAGTTGCAGAGATACGAGAGGCCAGACAACTAATCGTTTTTGGATTCGCTGGAGGCTACCACCTCGAGGTATTACAGGAGCAGAAGCCAGACACGAAAATTTCCGTCATAGAGCCTTCAATTGATAGTTTTCGAGCTGTAATTGAGCACCGTGATTGCACTCAATTACTTGAACAGCTAGCTACGCTATCTGTGGGAGAAGTAGATGAGGCCTCCTCCTATGAAGGAAATGTAGAGATGCTCTTCAGGCCGCAAACGACAAACCTCTATCCCGAGATGGCTTCTCAGGTAAAGACAAGGTTTTTCAAGGCTCGTGGCATTGGACTCTTATCTCCAAGTATTTCAGTGCTTGGTCCTATGATGGGAGGAACCCTTCCGATACTTGGCTATACAGTTCATGCACTCACTCAGATGCAGCAGAGAGTTCGTAGCATTGATATGAGCCCGTTCGCTTCCGGTTTTGAGGGACTAAATTCGCTCGTATTTGATGATATGCGACAGAGATTGTTACGTGGGAAGTACACGGAGACACTCTCTGACATGGTATCTGAGATAGCCAA
>JBMTVV010000068.1:0-8221 GCA_049451755.1 Bdellovibrionota bacterium | reverse complement strand
ATATAGATCACAACTTATCTCGTACCTAAAAAAGGCGCGAGCCGAGATGGATCTGAAAAAGCGCGATAAGTCACCAACCATAATCGACCTGGGATGCGTTCGGCTGAAGTTTGCAAGACACTTTGGATTTTGTTACGGAGTTGAGAATGCGATTGAAATTGCCTATCGGGCTGTCGATGAGAATCCAGGTAAACGTGTATTTCTTCTCTCTGAGATGATCCACAATCCGCACGTGAATGCCGATTTGCGAGCGCGTGGAGTCGAGTTCCTTTTTTCGACGTACGGCAAAGAGCTGATTTCCCTATCACAAGTGGAGAAGGATGATATCGTCATAATTCCTGCATTCGGCACCACTCTCGAGATGTGTGCGCTCTTGGAAGAAAAGGGCGTTGATATCCAGTCTTATAATACGACATGCCCCTTCGTGGAGCGGGTCTGGAAGCGTGGAACCCAAATTGGAGAGCGAGGTTTCTCCATTGTAATTCATGGAAAAGCGCGCCACGAGGAAACACAGGCGACCTTTTCTCATGCCTCGAGAGTAGCACCAAGTATCATTGTGGCAGATATCTCGGAGGCCCAATGGCTGAAGAGTTTTATTTTAGGTAAAGAAACGAAGGATGATTTTGAGAAACGATTTTCCGGTAGGCTTTCAGCTACATTTTGTCCGGATACAGACTTAGAAAAGATTGGAGTCATAAATCAGACCACTATGCTCGCAACGGAGACGAGCGAAATTAGTGCTATTCTCAGAAGTGGAATGGAAGAGAAATATGGCAAAGCAGCAATAGTAGACCATTTTGCGGATACGCGCGATACGCTGTGTTATGCTACTGCAGAGAATCAAGAGTCTACCAAACGACTCATTGAGTCTGGAGGTGACATTGCGATCATTGTTGGTGGATATAATTCGTCGAATACGTCACATCTTGTTGAGTTATGCGTGGACCATTTTCCGACGTATTTTATTGATGGTCCAAAGAGTCTGCACAGTCTGGACGCTGTTATGCACCTCGACATAGGAAGTGGATTAGAGACAGTAACTGAGGGGTGGTATCCCCGAAAACAAGCGCCAGTGGAAGTCCTTATAACCTCTGGGGCTAGCTGTCCTGATGCCCTCGTGCAAGGTGTCGTTGAACGGTTGCTTCAGCTGTTAGGACTTAGTCAGTCTGAGCTAACGGAGGCTATTGAACAGTACGTCGGCTCACTGTCGTTAGATGAACCCCCTTTTCGGGTTCTCAATGAGAGGTAAGACGAAGAGTGTAAGAGGAATCACTATCTCCTATGGAATGATTCCTGCACAGCATAAGCAAATAGAGTCTTTCGTGAGAGATTTTGAACATTTAAAGATCAAGAGTGCTTCGTCATCGACATTTTTTAGCAATGGCTAGACAAGATTTGTCGCTGCCTTTGCGAGATAGATTTCCCTTGAAGTTTGGAAATACTGCTTGATGCTAAAGCGTGGTAGAAAGAATACATAGGAGTGGCGCAGATGAAGATAAGACAGGATTCCGGATTCACTCTGATAGAACTACTGACGATTATTGCAATTATTGGTGTCCTCGCTAGCTTAGCCTTGACGAGCTATTCTACCTACAAGAATTCAGCAACCTATGCAGTTATTGAGTCTGCTCTTCAAGATGCGCAGACTTCCTTCGAAGCTGGTATTGTTGACCCGGACAATCTTCCAGCGAGCTTTGCCCTTTTCTCACAGAGCACTGCCGGAGAGATGCTCAATCCAAATGCAGCAGCTCTCCTTCCGGGATTTCGATTGCCACGACTGACGAAATTGCAAGTAAGTTTTGATAGCACATGCCTTGTTCCTAATGACTCCATGGCCTTTATGCAGATTAATCACTGTCAGGGAAAGAAATATATTACGTGGGAGCGGTTCTGTGATGGGATGATTGTACGGCTAGCTGTCGACGGAGATGGCTGTCCCTAATATATCAAATCCACCCCTTTCTTTTCGTGCTGAAGCAGTCCTATACTCTCGCCGAAGTTGCGAAGGAGGTATCCCCTATGAAAAGCATTGATGTCTACGGTTTTGGAAATGGAATTGTTGATGTACTCATCGAAGTAGAAGAACACGAATTCTCGCAACTTGGATTTGAGAAGGGCACGATGAATCTCTTAGATCCAGTAGAACAAGCAGCATTACTGAGCCAATTCTCGAATCGTGATTGCAAGCTCGTGAGTGGCGGTTCCGTTGCGAACTCCATCGTACTCTTGGCGCAGCTTGGTGCTAAAACTGCATTTTCGTGTCGACTTGCCGATGATAGATACGGAATGCACTACCAGTCTGAATTCGAAAGCCATCAGGTGCAGCTGGCCAGTCCTTTTCATGTCGGCGGTAAGTCGGGAACGTCCGTAATTCTTATTACACCGGACGCCGAAAGAACCATGAGAACCTCTCTTGGCGTCTCGGGGGACTTTGGACCCGAAGATCTTGAAGAAGAGTTTATTCGACAGTCCCGTTGGATATTCATAGAAGGATACCTATTCTGCAATCCGGATCGCGGACATGCGGCAGTACGATATGCGATCGAATTAGCAAAAAAGCATGACACGAAAATTGCGATCACACTTTCAGATGGTTGGATTGTAAATGACTTTCGTGAGGAAGTTGAATATGCATTATCGAACGCTCACCTTATATTCGCCAATGAGACTGAAGCAAAGGTGCTTACCGGCCGCGCAAATGGCAGAGAGGCATTCACGCTGATTCAGGAGCGATATCCATCAGCGGCGGTCACTCTTGGCGAAGAAGGGGTGCTGGTGCACTCAGAAGATGTTGAGCAGCCACATGTACCAGCAGTATCTGTAGAGCCGATGGACTTAACGGGCGCTGGGGATGCATTTGCAGGGGGATACTTGTTTGGAATTGTTCGCGGGCAAAATCCAAGAAATGCCGCAAAAGGAGCAAACCTTTTAGCTGCTCAAGTTATTCAAAAGGTCGGTGCTCGGATTCACGGAGACCCCCAAGAGCTATGGAAAAGTGCATTGCTGTAAATAGAGGCTACTGGACACTAGACAAGTCCACCGCAGGGTCTATCCGTTGGCGAGTTTGGTAGGTGTGGGGCTAAAGCACCAGCATAAGCGAATCACTGGTTCTTAGGTATTCAACAAAGGTGAACCCGCTTCTCCATCGCGCTACTGGCGCTCTACTGAACCTCAACGGCGGCTTGGAAGAGGGGACGGAACGTATCAATATTGAGACTGGCTCCACCAACCAGTACGCCGTCAACCTCGGGGATCTCTAAGAGGCTCTTGATATTATCTGCTTTGACGCTTCCACCGTAGAGCACTCGAGAAGGTGTCTGGTCCGAACAGTTGCCGACAAGGAGAGACTTTATTTTCTTGTGGGCAGTTTCTATTTCTTGTGGCGAAGCAACCTTCCCGGTGCCAATAGCCCATACCGGCTCGTAAGCAAGGGTTATGAGATGAGAGAATCTCTCTACAAGGTGAGTAATGGTTTCACATTGAGTCTCGAGAACAGACTCCGTTGCTCCGGACTCCCTCTCTACTAAGGTCTCTCCTATACAATAGACCAGTGGAAGACCTTGAGGACGTGCTCCCTCAAGTCGTTGTGCTAAAAGGTTTTCCGACTCTCCGAAGAGGAGCCGCCGCTCTGAGTGACCCACAAGTGAGAAGCTCCCGCCATAGTCCCGAATCATCGGAACCGAGATTTCTCCGGTAAAGGCTCCTGATGGCTCATGATGAACATTCTGCGCTCCATACTCCACCAGTGAAGAGCCCTGTCTCTGAAGAAGAGGAAGGTGCACTGAAGGAGCAGCTACACGCACCTTTACGGGCGAATCTGCTGCAATTTGGCCACTGGATGCAACAAGCTCTACAAACTGGCTGTATAGATCTCTTGCCTCCGCAGAAAGCAAATGCATCTTCCAGTTGGCAGTGAGGTGAAATGGTCTACTCATGATCGCCTCTCACACACTATGAGCAGAAGCCCTTTTCGGCTATTAACCGACTGACATCGAGCATTCGAGCAGAGAATCCCATTTCGTTGTCGTACCAGGCTACTACCTTGACGAGAGTGTCTTCAATGACCATTGTCGAGATTGCGTCAACAATTGACGAGTTCGTGTTCCCAATGTAGTCAACACTGACGAGCGGCTCGTCGGAGTAACCAAGGATTCCCTTCAAATCGCCCTCACTGGCACTCTTCATTGCAGCATTCACTGTTTCTTTTGTCACGGACTTCTTTAGCTCCACGACGAAGTCTACAAGCGATGCATCTGGAGTAGGAACACGCACAGCGAATCCATCTACTTTGCCTCTCAAACTAGGTAGAACGAGCCCAACTGCCTTGGCAGCTCCTGTAGTAGTCGGTATGAGCGAAAGAGCAGCGGCTCGCGCTCTTCGAAGATCCTTGTGAGGTAGGTCTAAGATCCTTTGGTCATTGGTATAGGCATGAATTGTGGTCATCGTTCCTCGCACGATCCCAAAATTCTCATCAAGCACCTTAGCCACTGGTGCGAGACAGTTCGTCGTGCAGGAGGCGCAGCTAATAATATCATGCTCGCTGTTTACATAACTCTCTGTGTTCACACCAAATGCCAACGTCAGATCTGGGTCCGGCGAGGGTGCAGAGATTAATACTTTTTTCGCTCCAGCTTGGATATGTTTTTGGGCCGCATCTCTTTTTGTGAATACACCTGTACACTCTAGGACTAAGTCCACCCCAAGTGAGGCCCATGGAAGGTTTGCGGGCTCTCGCTCTGCTAGTATTTTTACTGAAGTATCTCCGACAATAAGATAGTTATCTTGATATGTAACGGCACTCCCAAGCTTTCCGTGAACCGAGTCGTACTGCAGTAAATGAGCTAACGTTTCTCCATTCGTAAGATCGTTGATGGCAACTATCTCTAGGTTTGGAAATGCCTCTTTGTTCTTGAGAAAGTGCCTGAAGACAATTCGTCCAATTCGCCCAAATCCGTTAATGGCAATTTTCATGTGTTCGCTCCTCGGGATAAACAAATAACCCCCGAATACTATCGCGTTTACGTCTGAAGGCAACACCTCTCTCTTAGTGAAACTGCTGAATTATGACCATAGATATGCTCGACTCCGTGTGTAATGAGTCCCCCTCGCAATAATCATCCAAGCCGCGTCCAACCAATGGTACTTCTCTGGTCATACTTGGGTCTACTCTGACTCTGGCGAATTTTTCTCTACTGTGCCTATTCTTATGCAATCGAATCGTTTTATTTGGGGAGTTAGAAAAAGATGGAAGCTGATGGGGGAATACTCTCGGGAGGGGTTTTTGACATGGTGGTTGGGTCTGGACCTATTGTCCAGACCGTTCTCTTTCTGCTTATTATTCAGTCACTCATGAGTTGGGCCATTACAATTGGGAAAATTCTTCAGTTTCGGAAAACCACTCGCCAGTCGGAAGAGTTCCAAGAAGTGTTCTGGGAGACTCGAGATATCAGCCGTGCGAATGGTTCAACTCGGAGATTGCTCGATGGCTATGTAACTCAGCTTTTTATTGCGGGTTTCCGAGAGTTGAGCCAATTAGCCCAGAAAATGAACGCCAGCGGACGGGTCATCGGAGCGAAAGACCTTGAAACCGTCAAAAGAGCAGTGGAACGGGCCGGCCTTCAGCAAAGCCATCGTTTGGAGCATGGGGTAACCTTCCTTGCTACAACCGCTAGCTCAGCACCATTTATCGGTCTCTTCGGTACCGTCTGGGGAATCATGAATGCATTTCACAGCCTCGGATCTTCGAACCTTACGACGATCCAGGCCGTTGCTCCTGGGATCTCTGAGGCTCTTGTGGCCACGGCGATAGGGCTCGGTGCCGCAATTCCCGCAGCTGTTGCTTATAACTATTTTACCGTCGCCATTCGCCGTGCACGTGAATCGATGGATCGTTTCCAGGATGAGTTCTTGGTGGTAGCAGGCGAAAGTCTAGCGTAGTGAGAAAACTTTTTAGCAAAGAGGGAACAGCAGATGGCTCTTTCTGGCCCAGGGGGAGATGGCCCCGTAGCAAATATAAATGTAACCCCGCTTGTTGATGTAATGCTCGTGCTACTGATTATCTTCATGGTCACGGCACCTATGTTGCAGCAAGGAGTAGAGGTGAATCTTCCGAAGGCCACAACTGCCCCCCTACAGGGAGACTCTGAACAGGTAGTCCTATCAGTGAACTCGAAGGGGGAGCTTTTTCTCGGCTCCGGCAATCAGATTCCGGCTTCAGAACTTGCAGATAAGGTAAAGGCTGTGATGCTCGCAAAAGGAGGTGTCCAAAAAATTTACATTCAAGGGGATACCGATATTGACTATGGGACGATAATGGATGTGATGGGTCGCCTGCATCGCGGGGGCATAACGCAGATTGGACTCATATCGGATCCTTCACCCACTGAGTCGTCCAAGCAGTCTGGCGCAAAAAGCAGTAAGAAGTAGGGATGCAACAGGAGTAGCCGCTTCACCAAGGCGAGGGTACATTTCAGCGTGTTTGATGGAAAAGATTTTCAGCTCGGTTTTGCCGCATCAGCGATCGGACATGTCCTCGTCGTAATGCTGTTTATTGCTATTGGTGGCGGCATGGGAAACTTCGGCGCTCCTATTGTATATTCGGTGAGCATTGAAAGTGGGGAAAAACTCGGTGGAATCTCCCAAGCCCCCAAACAGGACAACACGAAGAGTATACCAACAGCTGCTGTTGCAGAGAAAAAGAAGGTCATTCAAACTGTTAGCACAGCAAAAGAGACGGAAGAGGCAGAGGTAGTCCTGAAGGCAAAACAAGCAAAGCCTACTCCGAAACCAAAAGCTACCCCAAAACCGAAAGCTACCCCAAAACCGAAAGCTACCCCAAAACCGAAAGCTACTGTGAAACCAAAGCCCACACCACAGAAGACTCTCCCAAAGCCGAAGCAAAAAGAGCCTCTTAAAATGAAGAAACCAGCTGCGACGAGTGCGCCGAAGTCTGCAAAAGAGCCATCTTTGGCTGAAATCAACTCTGCTCTTGAACGGGCGGTAAAAAAGTATACGGGAGAATCCACCGATGCCGGGGGAAAGGGCTATGGGTCGTCTGGAGAAGGTGGTCAAGGGTTTGGGGGAGGGCAGTCTCGACCGCCAGAGTTTTTCCAGTATCAAGAGACACTCGAAAATTTCGTTAAGAGTGGGTGGGCATGGCATGATCCTGTAGCATCCCTCAAGGCGAGTGTTTGCTTTGAACTCGCATCCACAGGAGCTCTTCTCTCGGTGCGCTTGTGCAACTCTTCGGGCGACAGAAAATTTGACGAATCTGTAGTCAGAGCAGTCCAAAAGGCAGATCCTCTGCCGATGCCACCTGCCGCCGTATACGAGTACTTCAGGGAGGTTCGCATGACCTTTACTCCTCAGCTCTATTAATCTATTCCATGGGTTCTATTCTTTCGGGTTTCACTTGTCGAATAAGGTGCTGTTTCGTACTCTGCAGGGGTACATTTTTTAGAACATAAGTACTCTCTATGAGAACACAAACTAATCCCTTTACGTTCTCCGACGTCTTAACGCGGGTCCGGTGTGCAGGTCTTTCGATATGGCTAGTACTCCCACTTGCCTTTCTACTTGGCCAGCTCTTCGCCATATGTATCTTCGTTAACGTCGGAAATGCTCAGACTGATATCTTCGTGCGAGGCTCTGGAAAGAAATACCCAATAGCGCTCCCTATCATGTGCTCATCTCAAGGGGAACTTGCTGAGGCCACCTTGATTCCAAAGGCCATAATGAAAAACCTCGGCACCTCCGGTTTCTTCGATGTGATTGACCCTAAGGCGTACATTGAAACACCTGGAAAGTGTACTGAGACGCCAACGGCATTTGCTTTTTCTGACTGGTCAGTTATCGGCGCCGAAGGGCTTGTTCGAGGAGCCATACAACAGAGTGGTAATCGAATGACGGTACAGATGTATCTTTTCGATGTACAGCGGCAACAGATGGCTCTCGGTAAGGAGTATGAGGGTGAGCCAGAGCAATTTCGGGATATCGCCGATCGTTTCTCGAATGAAGTGCTCCAGTATTTCACTGGGACAGCCGGTGTCTTTGGAAGCAAAATTGTTTTCGCCTCACGAGTTGGACGGTTCAAAGAGCTCTTTAAGATGGACGTTGACGGCGGTGATGTTCGTCAGCTTACTGATGAACGAGGACTTACCATTGCCCCCGCGTTCCATCCTAGTGGCCAGCAATTGTTGTATACGAGCTATAAGAAGCGAAT
>JBMTVV010000067.1:0-8228 GCA_049451755.1 Bdellovibrionota bacterium | reverse complement strand
ATTCCAAGTTTTCCAAGTTCGATGGAACGGTTGATGTCATCAAAGAAAGTCATAAGAGAATCCACTAGCGGTGAAATACCTGAACCAGCTGTTTCAGTGCCGCACTGATGTTAGCTCTCTATAGGATGCAGGTCAGGGGGAGGAGAATTCGTATTAAAAACGCCATTTGGCTCTTATAGAGCGTCTGGCGGGGGGTGATATGAGAGAGCGGAGGATCCGGGTGAATAGTTGAGAAAATATCTCAAGAATTTAGGGGGTTTTAGGAAGGAAAAGTCGGAGAAATCCCTAAAGCTGGATCGCATTTCCACCGACCCTCCCACTGCTCAGAGAATCATTGAGTGAAAAGTTAGCGGTAGCTTTTCTGAGATTCAACGGGTAGCGCGGAACTAAGGTACGAAAACGGTTGTACTTATTTTGGAGACGATTCCCCTGCCACACGCCAGGGCAGGGGAATTACATTTGCCTATGTCATTTGAGCAAGACGAAATCATTCAAGAGTTCCTCATTGAGGCATTTGAGAGCTTAGACCAGCTCGACCAGGACTTTGTTGCTTTAGAAAGTAATCCGAGTGATACGGAAACGCTCAATAAAATCTTTCGAGCGATCCATACCATTAAAGGAACCTGTGGTTTTCTTGGGCTCCACACCCTTGAAGCCGTCGCACATATTGGCGAAAGCCTTCTTGATGAACTACGAAGTGGACAAATTCTTGTTACGCCAGATATCGCTACAGCGCTGCTTGAGATGGTCGATGCGATACGAGTAATCCTCACGAATATCGAAAGAACAGGAGCAGAAGGAAATGACACCTTTGCCCCTCTAAGAGCGACACTTCAACGGTTAAAAGATGGTGAAGTGGTTGGTAGTGATGCGTCTGAAGCCGCCAATGAAAAGTTGGGTGCGGCTGAAGAGCTCAGTGCTACTTGTGACAGAGAAGAAAGTAAGACGATTGCTGTAACGTCAGAGCCGATCACAGCCGAGGCCTTCTCACAATCGAGTAAAGTGGGTGAATCAACAGCTGAGCCCATTCAAGATTTCGCCAATTATGACCTCATTGCAGAGATTCTAGCCTCACCAGACTTTCAGCAAAGCAAAGGTGAGGACGAAAAAGAGCCAGGGGTTGTCTCTCATGACGCTGCGCTAGAGGAGAAAGAAGAGGAGTCGAACTCCTTCACGACCGAAGCATCAGCGGACACTACGGTAGCCGAGGTAGAAGCAAGAGAGCCAGAAGTAATGGCGGCACAGCAGGGTGGTCGCGGAAGTGTGACTGAGACATCGCTCCGAGTAGATGTTGGCCTCCTTGATAAGGTGATGAATCTCGTCGGTGAGCTTGTTCTTGCTCGCAATCAGATACTCCAGTTTACGAAGAATGAAACAGATACAGCGCTGCTCGGAACATGCCAGCGACTTAATCTTATAACGTCTGAGCTTCAAGAAGGGGTCATGAAAACCCGAATGCAACCGATTGCCAACGTCTGGAATAAGTTTCCACGAGTTGTTCGAGACGTTGCAAGAGCATGTGGCAAAGATATCCGTGTTGAGATGGAAGGGAAGGACACAGAGCTCGATAAAACAATTCTTGAGGCCATTAAAGATCCTCTTACTCACATCGTTCGCAACTCAGCAGATCACGGGATTGAAGCACCAGATGTTCGTCAGTCTGTCGGGAAAGATCGTCAGGGACTTTTGCAACTCCGTGCATTCCATGAAGGCGGACATGTTATCATTGAAATCGCTGATGATGGCGCTGGACTCAACGTCGAGCGTATTCGGGCGAAAGCCGTTGAAAAGGGTATTTATCCCCACGAGAAAGCAGCACGGCTGAGCGAAGCAGAGGTGCAACGGCTCATCTTCCATCCAGGATTCTCTACTGCTGAGAAGATTACGAATGTCTCGGGTAGAGGCGTTGGAATGGATGTTGTCCGCTCAAATATCGAAAAGATTGGTGGTAGCGTTGATATACAGAGCCAGGTAGGAGTTGGTACAACACTCAAAATTAAAATACCGCTCACCCTCGCTATTGTCCCAGCATTAATTATTTCATGTGAGGATCAACGATTTGCCATTCCTCAAGTGAGTCTCATAGAGCTCTTACGGGTAGAGCGTGGGAATAGTAGTTCGGGTCTTGAAGAGGTTCGTGGAGCACTCTTTTATCGGTTACGTGGAAATCTTCTTCCACTCATTGATTTGCGAAGAGAGCTTGGAATGAATGGCGCCGAGCTCGTAGACGACGAGCGACATTCCGCGATGAATATTGTCGTCGTTCGTGCTGAGAATAAAGATTTTGGGCTTATCGTCGAAAGCGTTCATGATACGGAAGAGATCGTCGTAAAGCCGCTGGGCCGCCAGGTAAAGAATATTCCGGTCTTTGCAGGTGCGACGATCATGGGCGATGGCAAAGTCGCACTTATTCTCGACATTCTTGGTCTCGGACGTGAAGCCGGTATCGTTCATCAAGGAAGAGATGCTCGAGATGAATTTCATGAGCGAGAAGATGGAGAAGAGCACAAAGAGAAGCAATCACTCCTGCTTGTTCGCAGTGGTACCTCTGGTCAGCTCGGAGTTCCAATCGAGAGAGTAGATCGCCTTGAAGAATTTTCCAGAGAGCAGATTGAGTATGCAAGTGGACACGAAGTGGTCCAGTACCGTGGTGGAATCTTGCCGCTGCTCAACCTCCCTCGATTCTTTGGTAATGAAGCGTTTACGCGTGATGTGTACTCCGTCGTCGTTTGTACTGTCGAGGATCAGCAAGTAGGTCTCATCGTCGAAGCAATTCTCGATATTCTTGAAGACTCGCTCGATATTCACGATGCGCATACTCGGGCCGGTATCTCCGGATCGGCTGTCGTACAAGGACAAGTCACCGATATTCTTGATGTAGCAGCGGTTCTTTCTTCAGAGCTTGGAAGCGTCTTCGTCGGCCAAGCGTTCAATGGAATGGAGGCATAAGAATGGGTAGGCGAATTGTTGAGCAGCAACTAGAGACAACTCAGCTGGCTACATTCTTCGTGGGAGATCTCTTCTTTGGCATTAATGTGATGCAGGTACAAGAAATCATTCGATACCAGGAAATGACACCTGTACCCCTGTCATCATCGATAGTCGAAGGGCTCATTAATCTTCGTGGACAAATTATTACTGCGATAGATCTGAGGAAGCGACTCGGACTTCCGAAAGCCGTCAGTGAGCGAAAACCAATGAATGTCGTCGTCGGAGTTAATGAAGAGGTAGTAAGCCTCCTTGTTGATCAGATTGGAGACGTTGTTGAGGTTTCTCAGAGTCAGTACGAGGAGGCGCCTGATACCCTTGAGCCATTTCTAGGCTCGGTAGTGAGTGGAGTATTTAAGCTCGATGGGAGCTTGCTACTGATGCTCAACGTTGAAGCAGCAGTGAGAGAAGGGAGTTTCGATGCTCATGAGACTATTACCCCTGCGCACTTTCAAGGAGCGCTCGAAGGATTGGCGAATGAGCCCTTGCGGTAGAGATTTTTACAATTTGTATCGGGTTAATGCGGTTTTGCCTGAGTAGATAAAGGAGAAAATGATGGCAACGGAGAACGGACAATCAGTAAATGGAAGAGGAGTAGAGACAAAGGTCACTCTCCCAAAAGCAGACATGGGAATGTATGCGATGCTCGAGGGAGCACCAGTTGCTCTCATGTCACTCGATCGCTCGCTTACGATAACCTTTGTGAACGAAATGTGTCGTGATCTTTTTGAGCGTTGCTCTGAGTGGGTATCGGTGAGCGTTGATGATCTTGTTGGCTCACATGTTTCTGTCCTATTTGGTGATGCGCCAGTAAGTCCAGACTTGAAGAATCCGAAAAAGCTGCCATACGAGGGGACGTTCACTTTCGGCGAATGGAAGTTCAAGGCGACAGCGAATCCACTGTATCTCCAAGATAGTGGGTTTGGTGGCACAGTCTGGTCGTGGGAGGACTGTACAGAGGAGCAGACCCAAGAAGCTGAGCTCGCTCAGATGAAAGGCATCATTGAGAACGCACCGGTGAATATCATGATCGCTGATCTCGACCTACACATTCAATATATGAACCCGGCGTCTTATAAGACACTCACCTCCATTGAGCAGTACCTCCCTATTACCGCTGATCAGGCCTGATCAGCGGTAATAGGGAGGTACTGCTCAATGGAGGTGAGTGTCTTATAAGACGCCGGGTTCATATATTGAATGTGTAGGTCGAGATCAGCGATCATGATATTCACCGGTGCGTTCTCAATGATGCCTTTCATCTGAGCGAGCTCAGCTTCTTGGGTCTGCTCCTCTGTACAGTCCTCCCACGACCAGACTGTGCCACCAAACCCACTATCTTGGAGATACAGTGGATTCGCTGTCGCCTTGAACTTCCATTCGCCGAAAGTGAACGTCCCCTCGTATGGCAGCTTTTTCGGATTCTTCAAGTCTGGACTTACTGGCGCATCACCAAATAGGACAGAAACATGTGAGCCAACAAGATCATCAACGCTCACCGATACCCACTCAGAGCAACGCTCAAAAAGATCACGACACATTTCGTTCACAAAGGTTATCGTAAGCGAGCGATCGAGTGACATGAGAGCAACTGGTGCTCCCTCGAGCATCGCATACATTCCCATGTCTGCTTTTGGGAGAGTGACCTTTGTCTCTACTCCTCTTCCATTTACTGATTGTCCGTTCTCCGTTGCCATCATTTTCTCCTTTATCTACTCAGGCAAAACCGCATTAACCCGATACAAATTGTAAAAATCTCTACCGCAAGGGCTCATTCGCCAATCCTTCGAGCGCTCCTTGAAAGTGCGCAGGGGTAATAGTCTCATGAGCATCGAAACTCCCTTCTCTCACTGCTGCTTCAACGTTGAGCATCAGTAGCAAGCTCCCATCGAGCTTAAATACTCCACTCACTACCGAGCCTAGAAATGGCTCAAGGGTATCAGGCGCCTCCTCGTACTGACTCTGAGAAACCTCAACAACGTCTCCAATCTGATCAACAAGGAGGCTTACTACCTCTTCATTAACTCCGACGACGACATTCATTGGTTTTCGCTCACTGACGGCTTTCGGAAGTCCGAGTCGCTTCCTCAGATCTATCGCAGTAATAATTTGTCCACGAAGATTAATGAGCCCTTCGACTATCGATGATGACAGGGGTACAGGTGTCATTTCCTGGTATCGAATGATTTCTTGTACCTGCATCACATTAATGCCAAAGAAGAGATCTCCCACGAAGAATGTAGCCAGCTGAGTTGTCTCTAGTTGCTGCTCAACAATTCGCCTACCCATTCTTATGCCTCCATTCCATTGAACGCTTGGCCGACGAAGACGCTTCCAAGCTCTGAAGAAAGAACCGCTGCTACATCAAGAATATCGGTGACTTGTCCTTGTACGACAGCCGATCCGGAGATACCGGCCCGAGTATGCGCATCGTGAATATCGAGCGAGTCTTCAAGAATATCGAGAATTGCTTCGACGATGAGACCTACTTGCTGATCCTCGACAGTACAAACGACGACGGAGTACACATCACGCGTAAACGCTTCATTACCAAAGAATCGAGGGAGGTTGAGCAGCGGCAAGATTCCACCACGGTACTGGACCACTTCGTGTCCACTTGCATACTCAATCTGCTCTCTGGAAAATTCTTCAAGGCGATCTACTCTCTCGATTGGAACTCCGAGCTGACCAGAGGTACCACTGCGAACAAGCAGGAGTGATTGCTTCTCTTTGTGCTCTTCTCCATCTTCTCGCTCATGAAATTCATCTCGAGCATCTCTTCCTTGATGAACGATACCGGCTTCACGTCCGAGACCAAGAATGTCGAGAATAAGTGCGACTTTGCCATCGCCCATGATCGTCGCACCTGCAAAGACCGGAATATTCTTTACCTGGCGGCCCAGCGGCTTTACGACGATCTCTTCCGTATCATGAACGCTTTCGACGATAAGCCCAAAATCTTTATTCTCAGCACGAACGACGACAATATTCATCGCGGAATGTCGCTCGTCGTCTACGAGCTCGGCGCCATTCATTCCAAGCTCTCTTCGCAAATCAATGAGTGGAAGAAGATTTCCACGTAACCGATAAAAGAGTGCTCCACGAACCTCTTCAAGACCCGAACTACTATTCCCACGCTCTACCCGTAAGAGCTCTATGAGACTCACTTGAGGAATGGCAAATCGTTGATCCTCACATGAAATAATTAATGCTGGGACAATAGCGAGGGTGAGCGGTATTTTAATTTTGAGTGTTGTACCAACTCCTACCTGGCTCTGTATATCAACGCTACCACCAATCTTTTCGATATTTGAGCGGACAACATCCATTCCAACGCCTCTACCCGAGACATTCGTAATCTTCTCAGCAGTAGAGAATCCTGGATGGAAGATGAGCCGTTGCACCTCTGCTTCGCTCAGCCGTGCTGCTTTCTCGTGGGGATAAATACCCTTTTCAACGGCTTTCGCCCGAATACGCTCGACGTTGAGTCCAGCGCCATCATCAGCGATTTCAATGATAACATGTCCGCCTTCATGGAATGCACGGAGTTGCAAAAGTCCCTGACGATCTTTCCCGACAGACTGACGAACATCTGGTGCTTCAATCCCGTGATCTGCTGAGTTGCGAACGATGTGAGTAAGAGGATCTTTAATGGCCTCAAGAATTGTTTTATCGAGCTCTGTGTCCTTCCCTTCCATCTCAACACGGATATCTTTGCCACATGCTCTTGCAACGTCTCGAACAACTCGTGGAAACTTATTCCAGACGTTGGCAATCGGTTGCATTCGGGTTTTCATGACCCCTTCTTGAAGCTCAGACGTTATAAGATTAAGTCGCTGGCATGTTCCGAGCAGCGCTGTATCTGTTTCATTCTTCGTAAACTGGAGTATCTGATTGCGAGCAAGAACAAGCTCACCGACGAGATTCATCACCTTATCAAGGAGGCCAACATCTACTCGGAGCGATGTCTCAGTCACACTTCCGCGACCACCCTGCTGTGCCGCCATTACTTCTGGCTCTCTTGCTTCTACCTCGGCTACCGTAGTGTCCGCTGATGCTTCGGTCGTGAAGGAGTTCGACTCCTCTTCTTTCTCCTCTAGCGCAGCGTCATGAGAGACAACCCCTGGCTCTTTTTCGTCCTCACCTTTGCTTTGCTGAAAGTCTGGTGAGGCTAGAATCTCTGCAATGAGGTCATAATTGGCGAAATCTTGAATGGGCTCAGCTGTTGATTCACCCACTTTACTCGATTGTGAGAAGGCCTCGGCTGTGATCGGCTCTGACGTTACAGCAATCGTCTTACTTTCTTCTCTGTCACAAGTAGCACTGAGCTCTTCAGCCGCACCCAACTTTTCATTGGCGGCTTCAGACGCATCACTACCAACCACTTCACCATCTTTTAACCGTTGAAGTGTCGCTCTTAGAGGGGCAAAGGTGTCATTTCCTTCTGCTCCTGTTCTTTCGATATTCGTGAGGATTACTCGTATCGCATCGACCATCTCAAGCAGCGCTGTAGCGATATCTGGCGTAACAAGAATTTGTCCACTTCGTAGTTCATCAAGAAGGCTTTCGCCAATATGTGCGACGGCTTCAAGGGTGTGGAGCCCAAGAAAACCACAGGTTCCTTTAATGGTATGGATCGCTCGAAAGATTTTATTGAGCGTTTCCGTATCACTCGGATTACTTTCTAAAGCAACAAAGTCCTGGTCGAGCTGGTCTAAGCTCTCAAATGCCTCAATGAGGAACTCTTGAATGATTTCGTCTTGCTCAAATGACATAGGCAAATGTAATTCCCCTGCCCTGGCGTGTGGCAGGGGAATCGTCTCCAAAATAAGTACAACCGTTTTCGTACCTTAGTTCCGCGCTACCCGTTGAATCTCAGAAAAGCTACCGCTAACTTTTCACTCAATGATTCTCTGAGCAGTGGGAGGGTCGGTGGAAATGCGATCCAGCTTTAGGGATTTCTCCGACTTTTCCTTCCTAAAACCCCCTAAATTCTTGAGATATTTTCTCAACTATTCACCCGGATCCTCCGCTCTCTCATATCACCCCCCGCCAGACGCTCTATAAGAGCCAAATGGCGTTTTTAATACGAATTCTCCTCCCCCTGACCTGCATCCTATAGAGAGCTAACATCAGTGCGGCACTGAAACAGCTGGTTCAGGTATTTCACCGCTAGTGGATTCTCTTATGACTTTCTTTGATGACATCAACCGTTCCATCGAACTTGGAAAACTTGGAAT
>JBMTVV010000066.1:0-8305 GCA_049451755.1 Bdellovibrionota bacterium | reverse complement strand
TTGGTCTGGGCTGCAACGAGCGTTTATCTCATTGAGCAACGGTTCCGTCGAGCCGCGCTGTGGACGGGGCTTGGGGCCTGCTTTTCTTTCTTTGGTTTCATGCATGCTGGGCATATGACTCCTTCTGGGGCTGCTTATGATATTGGTTTTGGAACGGGATGGCCTAGTGCAGTCGGATACACCATTACGACACTTTTCTTCCTTGTTGTGGGAATGAGCGCAGAGCGTAAAGCCAAGGGGTGATACGCGCCTCTGTCTAAATATCTAAGATAATTTCCTTTTATATATCCCAAGGAATTCGTTGAGTTATTGGATTCGAATCTTCTTGATCGCACTGGTATAGAATCAAATAACATCACTCTCTCCGAAATAGTCCTCATAACCGACATAAATAGATGTCGGAGTATGAATATGGGACCAGAACAGAGCCGAGAAGGCACAATTACTGAGGCGCAAATGGGAGTGATGGTCGCAGACCTAGCGAGTAAGCTGCATGACATGTGGCGAGAGCCACGTAAGATTACAAATCCCGTAGAGGGTCAGCCCGCATATGAACCGAGAATAAAAGAAGTTGAAGGTGTTCAGTTTGATATAGCAAATCTGGGATACCACGAGCTGCCCGGAAAATTTCAGGCGGAGAATAAGGCAGCAGCGGAAGGAGCACTGAGAGAGATGCCATTTCTCATCCGCGAATTTGGCGTCGAGCGCCTCACGTCACCAGCAGCCATCGAGTCGTTATCTGATACAATTCATAAACAGTGGATGGAGCGAAACGGCGCTTGGGCTCCAGCAGAGCAGATGGTGCCCTATCAAGAGTTGCCAGAGGCAGAAAAGGAAAAAGATAGAGTAGTCGCAAGAGCCGCTATTGAAACCTACTTACAGGAGAATCTTTAGTTAGTACGCTGTGCTCTGTTATTAAGCGATTAGCCTTCAGCGAAGGCATATTTCGCCGAGCTCCAAGTAAAATACTTCTAATCAACCGGTAATAGTATCCAGAGGTGAGGTCTTCCGCAGTTACAATGTACCGAGCGAGAAAGGAGGCTTAGCCCACTCCAGGAGAGAAATAGGGTGAGCCGATTTACGTTCCATGTCGGTAGTCGACGACTCGTGAGGTCTCCACTAAGCGCTTGAATACGCCGCATCGGGCTCGGAATCGGGTGAAATACTGACTCCACCATACGACTCCGCTCATACTCTGTATCACCGAGCTCGTCAGCTTTTGTAAGAGCTGTCTGTAACGTTTCACCGTTTGTACCACCATCGGTGGTTTTCTCGTCTACAAAGTGCACTCCGGCTCGGCTGAGACTTGGTAAGAGTAAGAGTCCAATAAAACTCCAGAGGGTAAACCAGAGGCTCATGGTCGTAAGGCCTGAGGCACTCATGAGAGAGCTTTCATGTGGAAGGAGGCTCAGTGCAATGCCACTTATCATCCACACCATACTCACCATTATCCCCTTTATTCTCGCCCCTGAGAGAATGGCAATTCGTCGGCGAGCAATCATGATGGTGAGCTCTTGGTCACTAAAACTCGCAATCCATCGCTCTGGGATAATAATTTTCTCATTACCTGGTAATCCGATAATTCCCCCTGTAAACGATTCTCCGGGATCACTGACGAATTCAACTGGTACAAAGTCATGTCGAGAGCTAAGGGGGCTACGATTCTGAACCGGGGTAAAGAGCGAAAAGAGAGTTCCCTGAAGAGCAAGTTGTAAAAAGCCAAATACTGGAAAGAGGAGGAAGGCTACGAATGGTCCAACACTTCTTGCGGTAGCGATAATGGCAGTACCGAGTAGTGCATAGAGGAGGACATGTAAGAAGCTTGCTCTGCTGAGTCTGATGAGAAATTGCTTCATTCCAGATGGAACTCTGCGGTAGGCCCGAGGGAGGAGGTGGCCACCAGCAAATTCAAATGGAAAGAGAAAAAAGCTCACGATGCCAAAAAAGAGAAAGAGTTCAACGAATGTACTTGGTATCGCGGTGCCTTGTCCTGAGAGCGTTAGAGATGGAAGTCTCGTAATAAGAGCCAGGCAGGTTGCAACTACAATCCATCCGACGCAGGTAATCCCGATCAGGAGGCGACCCCGAGCATATGTTAATTCACTGTTCTTAGTCGTTGCAGTCTTGGTAGCCTCCCTGGCATCAAAGGCTGAAGGAGTGCTAGTGCTAGGGTGTATCGTATCGTGCAGAACTGCGGTTTTCATGGCTTTCGCCTCCTTTCGATTTCCATGATCGTGTGGTGGGTAGTCGTGAGAGCACCTCGATGCTTTCACAGAAGTTTAAGAAGCAAGGGGTCGACTCTCTCGGGACGATTACCTTAAGTAGTGCTAGAGACTACTTTCTCGTAAGGAGAAGACATTTTTCTCCGACAAGAGAGAAATACTTCATACAATTGGGGGCTTACAATGAGCGTACTGCGACTCTCTCATTACTATTTTCGACTTCTCATCGCTCTTGCTGTCGGATTGTACGCCCTCCTCCCCTTGTATGGCGTGGCTCAAGAGCGGACATTTCATGACATTACGGTAGTGGATATTGATGGAAACGTTGTTCCCCTTAGTGCCTATAAAGGGCGTGTGGCGCTCGTGGTGAATACGGCTTCCCGTTGCGGGTACACCCCACAACTCGCGGGCCTCCAACGGCTTTATGAAAAGTACTCACCATCAGGCTTTGTCATTCTTGGTTTTCCGAGTAATGACTTTGGAGGGCAAGACCCTGGGACAAACGAAGAGATAAAGGCGTTTTGTAGTGGGAATTACGACGTAACCTTCCCCATGTTTGCAAAATCTGTTGTGAAGGGACGTGATAAGAGTGAGCTCTATACCTTTCTAACAAGCACATCGATGCCAGCTCGAGAGGTCGGCTGGAACTTTGAAAAATTCCTTATTTCTCGTGATGGCATCGTCTTGGCTCGTTTCCCTTCTCGGGCAGAGCCTGAATCTCAGGCTGTCATTGAAAGCATCGAAGCGGCGCTGAAGGAAGTAGGGTGAGCCCTCCCATACTGCTCTGGCAGAGAGCCTCATAAAATCTGATTCAGTAGTATTGAGCATGTCTGCGAAATGAGGCGGTGGAGTGGTGTTGGCGCTTGGCGTGTGATGCTTGTTTATGATGAGGAGACGAGGTGGAACAAACGTGTGAGCGGTGTGGGAATGAGTATAAGAATCCTATCTATGTGAAGCAGGGGGGAGTGGATCATGTCTTTGATTGCTTTGAGTGTGCCATAGAGGTGGTAGCACCACGGTGCGTTTCATGCGGGATTCATATCATCGGTCACGGCGTTGAGGAGACCGGGCAGATCTTTTGTTGTGCGAGTTGCCAGAGAGGGTACAAGCAAGAAAAAAGATGATAAGGAAATTTGCTTAGAAATCGAGAGTATTTCACCTTAGTAGGGTTGCAAGGGTGAAGACGCGGTAGGCAATGTTACACCCAATATGATTTGGAGTACCCATGAGTATCCATTTTCCAAAAAATCCAGAGTGCTCTCAGGGCTCAAGGCCCGGAGATAATGCTGATCCATCACCTCTCGCTGAGGAGTCTCTCGACGTATCGCAATTTGCGCGCAAGGTTGGGAACTTTCAAAAGTTTATAAACGGCTACGAGGAAGTAGGCGCAAAAGATATAAATCTCTGTATAGACGCAGCAGATCGCTTAGCAGCAGAGTTAGAGGAGAAGAGTAAGAGGCTAGTAAAAAGACCTCAAGAGAGATGAAGTCTCCGGAGATACGAGTAGTTATCTATTATGTGCAGTCCCTCAGTTTATGAGTAGCTGCTACTGGTGAGTTTTTTACTTTTACCCACAGATACAGAAGGGCAATCGGAAACCAGAAGGTACTCAGCTTCTGAAGTTCATCTTGAATGAAGAAATGCGCAGCCAATCCTATATTAGCAAGAATGAGTAGAATGCTAGGCAGTCTCGGTCCAGGAGTCCTGGCACTCGAATTGTGAAGAATCGCGAGGTGAACTCCTATAAGTACCGTGTAATCAAAAGGCCATATATAAGGAGCAGTTATACACGATAAAGATAGTAAGTGGGGAAGGTACGAGAGAAAAGTTCGTTCTTTGTTCCAGGAAAAAAAGGTGGCGACTCCCCACATGATCCCTAGCGGTATCAGGATGGCAGGAAGTGCTGGATATGGGTCTTCCGGAGTCGCAAAGAGGAGTCGTATAGGCATAATAATCGAAGCAGATTTCCATCCCATCGAGCTATGAAAAGAAGTGAGCCAGTTGAAGGTAATACCTGGCACAATGAGCTCAGCTATACCGGCAAAGAATCCAACCGTGCTCAGGCCCCCAATAAGTACACTCCATTGCCTTTTGTGAAAAACCGTTATT
This sequence comes from Bdellovibrionota bacterium, assembly GCA_049451755.1. Lineage (GTDB taxonomy): Bacteria > Bdellovibrionota_C > UBA2361 > UBA2361 > RFPC01 > RFPC01. The sequence continues at coordinate 3,974 of JBMTVV010000066.1, read as the reverse complement.
AGGAGGGCTGTCCAAACGAGGAAGCAGAGGTGGGGTTTGAAGGTGGCTCCAGCCAATAGGGCCCCACACAGAAAATATCTCTCTGACCGATAGGCTAGCAGTGCTCCATATCCGAGGGCGGTAATAAGAATACTCCATTGACCATATGCAAAGGTCTCAATCATCGGTAAGAAGAGGAGTCCGCTAAGGCACGCACTATCGATTGATACCTTTTTGGTAACAAAGAGGCGAGATGCTAGTACAGAAAGTAGCAGCATCAGAAGTGTCGTGAACGTGAGATAGACAAAAACACTCACCTGAAATGGATAGGCGAGAATCGGTGTGAGAATAGGAAATATCCATGGACCAAAGTACGCTGGCCCCACTTCATATTCAGCAACACTGGTAAGTTGCTCAAAATCATATGGAGAAATGCCTTTTAAGAATTGCTGTGTAAGAGCCCAGTAGTTGTAAAGGTCAGAATGAAGGTGTATCCGAGCGAGAGGCTCGATATAGAAAGCAAAGAGTGCAACCAGAGATATACATAAGAGAACCGAGATACGCATAGAAAGAGGTTTATCGTTGTTTAAGAGACGTAGGATCTGATGCACGTCAGCAGTATCACAAAGCTTAGAAGTCCTAGCTAGATCTTATTAAGAGTGATAGGGAAAATGATTAGAGCGCGTTTCGTACTACAGGAGTTCTCCCGAAGTGCCAAAAAACGAGCGGAGTAATCAGAAGATTCAGAAGAGTTCCAGAAAAAAGACCACTGAATATCACTGTAGCAACAGGGGAGAGAATCTCTTTGCCAGGCTCGTCTGCTCCAAGAAGAATCGGCGTTAGGGCAAGGATAGCCGTTAGCGCAGTCATAAGTACGGGCACTAGACGTTCAGCTGCTCCGCGGTAGATCATTTCAAGAGTAAAAGACTCGCTCTCTTCACGCATTAAGTGATGATAGTGATCTATCATCATGATGCCATTTCGCGTTGCTATTCCAGTAAGCGTAATAAAGCCCACAAGTGATGCGATAGAAAGTACTCCGCCGGTGAGAAATACTCCAATAATTGCACCGATAAAAGAAAATGGAACAGCAAGCATAACCTGTAGCGTTATATTCACACTCCTATAGTGATAGTAGAGGACGAGAAAAATTCCAATCAGCGAAGCGGTGCCAAGAAGATAGATGAGTGAGGATGCTCTCGCTTGACTCTCAAATTGGCCACCGTAAGAGATGAAATAGCCATCTGGTAGCTGTATATCAGCCGCTACGCGATCCTTGAGTTCCTCTACGGCTGATACGAGATCTCGTTCAGCAACATTCGCTGAGACGATAATTCTTCGGGAGGAGTTCTCACGAGCGATTGCATTTGGTCCACGGGCCTGTTCAATGGTAGCAACGACACCGAGGGGCACATAATTCCCATTATGGAGAATAATTGGTAATTGACCTAATAGCTCGGCATCGTCTCTTTTCGTATCATCAATTCGTAAGACGACGTCGTAGCTTCGCTGCTCCTCGACAATCCGGGTAACGACTCTCCCCTGTAGTGCTGTCTCGAGGGCTTCAGCAATCTCTTGAATCGTAAGACCAAGGAGCGCTGCTTGTTCTCTATCAATGCGTATGTGCACCTGTGGGACAAGAATCTGGGGCTCAATGGTGAGGTCGACTATCCCAGGAATTCTACTGGCAACATCCCGAACTGCTGCTGCAATCTCTCGAAGCTCTGGAAGTTCTGGTCCGAAAATCTTAATGGCGAGCTGGGACCTCACTCCAGAAACAAGGTGGTCGATACGGTGTGAAATGGGTTGCCCGACATTAAAAGAAGTTCCTGATAGCGTACTCAGTCGGTTACGGATATCTCTTAACACATCTTCTTGCGAGCGGCTCGTGAGACTAAGCTCCCCTTCGATTTCAATAGCATGTACGCCCTGAGCATGTTCATCATTCTCGGCACGCCCGACTCGTCTCCCTGTGAGCGATATTTCAGGAAGTTTCAAGAGTAACTCCTCGGCCCTCTTCGCAATTCTATTCGATTCAGGCAGTGATGTGCCGGGAGGCTGTAGAAGTGAAACAGTGAATGCACCTTCATTGAAAGGGGGAAGAAACTCTCTGCCAAACTGACTTGCGAGTGCAAGTGTGAGCGCGAGGCAAAAAGTAATTCCAACCATAGAAACAGTCTTGAATCTAAATACAAGGTCAAGACCAAACCGCTGAGCCTTCTTGAGCGCTTGGACAAAGGCGCCATCATTTCCCGATGCCAGTTGTTTCATCTGAGGAAGAAGGTAAGAGGCAAGCACTGGTGTGACCGTGAGCGCAACAAGGAGTGATCCAAGAATTGAAGTTACATAAGCATATCCGATTGGTCGGAAGAGTCTTCCCTCAATACCGGTCATCGCGAAAAGAGGAATGAATACTAATACGACTATGATGGTAGCAAATACTATTGAGCCTCGAATCTCTTTTGATGCTAGGTAAACAACTTCAAGGGAGGGTTTGGGTTGTGAAAGTTTTTTATTCTCACGCAATCGTCTAAAAATGTTTTCGATATCCACAATGGCATCATCAACAAGCTCACCAATTGCAATAGCAAGCCCACCAAGAGTCATTGTGTTAATTGAAAGTCCAAAATAACGAAAGAAGATAAGGGAGCAGGTAATCGATAAAGGGATAGCTACGAGGGTAACTATCGTCGTTCTGAAGTTGAGTAGAAATAGAAATAGCACGATGGTAACTAGAATAGCCCCATCTCTTAAAACCTCTTTTACATTGCCTACAGCTAAGTCGATGAAGCGGCTCTGACGAAAAACATTCAGGTGAAGCTGCACGCCTTCTGAAGCTGCCGCTTCTAGGGACATAAGCTCCTTTTCTATGCGGTCTGTGAGTTCTACCGTATCGGCATCGGGCTGCTTTTGGATAGTCAAGACTACTGCGGACTCGCCATTCACTCCGCCATCACCTCTTTTCACCAGAGGACCACGTACTTTCACGTCGGCAAGGTGTTTTACCTGGACGACGGCAGAGGTGTCCTGAGCCCCATGGACGAGAGAGTTCTCGATATCAGCTAGGCTTTGAAACCTACCAAGTGTTCGAGTAAGTTGTTCTTCGAACGGTCCCACTATGTAACCACCTGATGCATTGCTATTTGACGCAGCTAAAGATTTCTCAACATCCGAAAGTGCAATCTTATGAGTGATGAGTTTCTCCGGATCCACGATAACATGGTACTGCTTCACATCTCCTCCAACGATGGAGACCTGGGAAACGCCACGTATTGATAGAAGCCGCGGACGAATTGTCCATTCCGCAAACTCTCTGAGGTTCATCATACTCTCGTCGTTGGCGTCTTTCGCGGTAAGCCCTATCAGCATGATCTCACCCATGATTGAGGAGATTGGACCCAGTATCGGTGTCACATGAGGAGGGAGATTTATCGCTGCTTGTTGCAGTTTCTCAGTGACAATTTGACGCGCTCGATATACATCTGCCCCCCAGTCAAAATCAGCCCAGACAAGTGAAAGGCCAGGAATGGATGCAGAGCGAACCCTGTGGACCCCTGGTGCACCATTTAATACTGACTCAATAGGAAAGGTAATTTGCGTCTCTACCTCTTCGGGAGCAAAGCCAGGAGATTCAGTAAGAATGCTAACGACTGGTCGATTGAGGTTTGGTAAGACATCGATAGGAAGGTGCGAAAAAGTAATGAGACCATACACAACAAGCGCAATCGCAATTACGCATACAATAATTCGATTCCTGAGGCTGAGTTGAATTATTCGGTCAATCATGTGTCTGCATTCTGCAAATAACAAGAGAAGATTCGATGGAATAGAAATATATCATTTTCTCAGTTTTCCTTGTGTAGTGCCTTTAACTCTCTTGCAATATTCTCGATAACCTTATGTCTACATCGATGAGCTAGTGCGAGTGCTCATGGTCTCCGTGCTCATGGTCTCCGTGCTCATGGTCTCCGTGCTCATGGTCTCCGTGCTCATGG
>JBMTVV010000065.1:0-8321 GCA_049451755.1 Bdellovibrionota bacterium | reverse complement strand
TGGAACATAAATAACACTTGCATTGGCATCGGTGGCTTTCTTTGCATCTGAAACCGTATCAAACAGTGGAATGCCAAGGTGCTCTTTGCCACCCTTTCCAGGACCAACTCCGGCAACCATCTGCGTTCCATATTCAAGGCACTTCTCAGTGTGGAAACTCCCAGACTTTCCAGTCATTCCCTGCGTAATCACTCTTGTGTTCTTATTTACGAGAATACTCATATCCTCTCCCTTACTTCCTTATAAACATATAATCAGCGTGAGCTACTATCCCTTCGCAGCTTGAACGACTTTCTCCGCAGCATCTGCCATCGTATCTGCTGGCACGATGTTCAGCCCTGATTGAGAAAGAATTCTACGACCTTCCTCCACATTAGTACCTTGGAGTCGAACAACAAGTGGAACGCTGAGGCTAAGGCTTTTCGCAGCCTCTATGATTCCCGAAGCAATCACATCACACTTCATGATGCCCCCAAAAATATTCACGAGAATCGCCTTTACGTTCGAATCGCCGAGTAAAATCTTAAAGGCCTCTGTTACAGTTTCGCGACTGGCTCCTCCTCCAACGTCGAGGAAGTTCGCAGGTTCTCCACCAAACTCCTTAATGATATCCATCGTACCCATTGCAAGTCCTGCGCCGTTGACCATACAGCCGATATTTCCACTGAGACCGACATAGCTGAGCCCGAACTTTCCGGCTCGTAAGTCCCGTGGGTCCATCTCATCGTAGTCCTGATATTCCTTTAATTCGGGGTGTCGAAATAGCGCGTTGTTATCCGTTGCACACTTCGCATCTAGTAGCACGAACCCACCCTCTTTGGTAAGAACGAGTGGATTAATCTCAAGTAGCGCCAGATCACAATCGATAAACATCTCGTAGAGCCCCTCAACGACCTCCCCAAAGTCACGAGCTTGTGCAGCAGAGAGACCGAGGCTCATACCAACTTGTATAGTCTGAAAGGTCTGGAGCCCAACGGATGGGTCCACTAACTGCGTGATGATCTTTTCGGGCTCCTTTTCTGCAACCTCCTCAATCTCCATCCCACCCTCTGTGGACGCTACGATTGCAATGCGCTTTGCGGCCCTATCAACAAGAAGAGAAAGGTAGAACTCTCGATCAATATTACAACCGGCTTCAACGTACACCTTACGTACGAGTTTCCCCTCTGCACCTGTCTGCGGCGTGACAAGTCGCATTCCCAAGATCTGCTCGCCGTAGGCTCTCGCCTCCTCTGCATTCTTAGCAAGCTTCACACCGCCTGCCTTACCCCTACCTCCAGCATGCACTTGGGCCTTCACAACACAGATACCGCCTCCGAGAAGATCGGCAGCGGCCTCAACCTCTCCAGGTGTGTAGGCACAATAGCCAGCTAAAACCGGTAGCCCATAGGCTGCGAGCAATTCTTTAGACTGATACTCATGCAAATTCATAATCGCCTTTCCACTCAATAATCCACTGATCAATTATCCACTGAATACATATGGAATTTTTCACGGTTTCCGCAGCTCACGATGAGCCCCCGTGTACCCACAAACAGTCACACACTCAACAGATAGTTTCAAGACTAAGAAAACAGCCTCCTAGCGCCCTCCGAATAAGGAGAAATCCCTCTTTTTATCCCACCCATTGCAGCCCAAATTTCTGAATTCTATTAAAAATTGTCCTATCTGTAATGCCAAGATTCCGTGCGGCTTGGGACTTATTTCCATTGTTTCGACGGAGTTGAAGCTCTATGAAAAAATTCTCTATCTCGCAAAGTGTGAGCTCGGAAAGCTTCTCAATATCAACCGCGGCCCTTGCGCGCGTTAACTGCTTACGGAGATCCTCAGCACTGATTCGAATATCCCCACGTTCGCGACATCGCACGGTGGCCTCCTCTAACGCAACATACAATTCACTGTCATTCCCGGGCCAATCATACTCCATAAGGACACGTAGCGCCTCGTGCCCAACCTCTATCTCTGAAATCTCCATTTCTATTCGCAGCTGATTAAGGTAACAGGCGATAACTTCCTGAAGCCCCTCCTTACGATCACAAAGCGAAGGAACCCAGACCAACTGTTCTGCAAAGAGGTTCGCAAATTCGTCACAAATACGGCCATCGCCTTGTAGCTGTGGTAACGGATGAACACCCGAACCGATGCAGAAGGGACGCTTACCTTCCTCTGCAATAAAGCGACTGAGCTCTCTCTGCGCACTCATCGAAAGATGCTCAATACCCTCAAGCAGCAGCGTCCCTGATTTTAGATACCTGAGCTTACCGCCACACCGTGCAACACCAAAAATCTCTCGTCGAACTGCACTCGCAGGTATTGCGGCAAAGTCTAGGTGAATAAAAGTATCGTGCTCACCATTTCTGCGAGCATGTAAATACCTTGCCATCTCAAACGCTGGCCCACCCCGAGGCGCCGAAATATAGGCACCAGCCTTATCGCAATCAATCCCCTCCAACTGCCTCAGGAAACGCTGCTCAAAACGGATACCAGGCATAATCGAGAGCATCGGCGCCTGAAAGGGAGCATACAGCGCCTTCTTTTCAAGTAGCTCTCCCCGCCACGTAATTGCTCTTCCAACTGTATCAACGAGCTCTTTACGGTCGAGGGGTTTTTGAAGGAAGTGAAAAGCACCTTGCTTCATAGCAAGAACAGCGTCCTTCGTGCCAGCTGAAGACACCACGATCACAGGGAGCTCTCGATGGGTCCGCTGAAATTCCTCAAGGCATCTGAATCCACTCAACTTTGGCAAACGAAGGTCAACAATCGCTAGGGTAGTCTCGTCAGAAACTCGAGCCAGCGCTTCCTCTCCATCGGCGACACCAACAACCGAGAATCCTTGTTGTGATAACAACTTCGTTAAAAGCTCTCGTGTCGTATTGTCATCTTCTGCTATAAGTATTTGTCCCGTCATACACTGAGAATCGGCAGACGAGAGGAGCGAATTAAGCTCTTTCTGAAATATTTTCTGGAAATTCTTTCGGGGAGACAGGTCCAGCTCGCCCACTGCCCCCCCTCGCTTTTATATATCTAAAGTATGTACAGCAACTTAGCGCCTACCGATTTGATCGGAGTCTACGTAGGATACGCTTCGTCTTCTCACTCCTAAATGCAAGATCCAAGGGAACTATCAGTGGCACATCTTCGTCCCCTCTGAGCCCAAATACGGTCTCAATCCATACTCGGTCATCCGGAGCAAGGTGATTAAGGCCCGATAAAATCCTTTGTCGAAGCTCAGGCTTCTCTTTACCGGATGGCTGATTCACGCGTGCTGAGCCTTCCTGATATCTACCCAAATCCTCACCTCTCTCAAAACGCTCGCCGCTCATAACATCAACCTCCAATCCCGTACGATTATATTTTCATTTCTCATGCTGAGTATTTGAGTATCTAGCACAGCAAATCAAGATGAGCTGAGTCAGTACGAGGTTCATAATCAGGAATTCCTTTCTTGACTTTCGCAGGATCAAACTCATGCAAGTAAAATTTGAAGGATGTTATGAATGAGTGAATACATATTCCGAAAAGGAGAGATTTTATGAATTTATTTCACAAGTATTTTTTTCTTCTATCTGGTGTTGCTAGCGTATCCTTACTCACCAACTTTGCTACATATGAAACGCCGGCTTATGCAACACCAACATCAGGCAAAAATCAGCAGCGACAAGGGCCGAATGTTGTGTCACCATCGAGCAACGGCGAACAAATGAAAAGCCGAGGAATGCGTGACGTTGACATTCAGCAGCGCTCTGGCACGGCTGAGGAAATAGAACCTCTTCCGGAGCTCGGCAGAGTGCGAGAACGTGCACGACTAGAACAACAGGTCACAAAAGAGCAGCTACAACAAGTCCAACAACGCCTCTCTGAGCGGCTTAACACTCCATTAACAGCGGATGGATTGATGGGACCAAACACCCGTACGGCTCTTCGGCAGTACCAAAAAGATAACAATCTTCTTGTTACCGGCCGTCCGGACCCAGAAACCCTTGAGAGCCTCGGCATCAAAAAATGATTCAGTCTCTTTAACGCAACGTGCATAAGAGAATTGAATTATTCTCTCATGCGCCTTCGTTTATCCATCACGTGACATTCAACCACTAAGTGTTATGTGTACGTAGGAACTAGTATCAGCTTCGAGGAGAGTAAAACTCATCATCTGCCTGACTCGTGCTCGCTAATTGCTGAAGTCCACTACGATTAATAACACGAATAGCCTTATTCTCGGAGAGATTGAGAATTCCGGCTTTCTCCATCGCACGTGTAACACGAATACATGTTTCCTCGGTGGTACCAGTTAACTCAGCAAGCTCTTGTCGGGTCATTCGAATGGTGGCGCCCTCCTGCTGCGAGTTCTGAAAGTGTGGATAAAGTGTTTCAAGTGCCGAAGCGACACGCACCTCAACTTTTTCATGAGCTAGTAAACGCGAGAAGTCGTGGGATTTTTTGAGCCGAGATAGAACCTTACCAAGGAAACGCTCCCCGAGTTGGGGATAAGAGTGAAATAAATCTAGTAGCATGCGCCTCGGAACCCAGATAAGAGTACTCTCAGTTTGCACTCGTGTTGAGTACGGATACCCCTCGCCCTCGAGTGCTGGAAGTAGGCCAAGGGTATCTCCAGATATGAGAAACTCGACGATAAGGTCACGGCCTTTTGCGGAACTCTTAAGGAAGACGACTCTACCATCATCAACGATAAAACCCGCATTTTGAGGCTCTCCCTCTAACGTGATCATATCTCCAGCCGAATGTCGCTTTCGGCTACTAGCCCCCGCTAGCGCTCTTAGGTCAGAATCACTAACTCCATGAAAATCAGCTACCGTTCGAAGTCGCCGAAAAATATCTTCTCCGATCTGCGTCAAGGGTGTAGAGATCGTAGTTTTTTTTCTAGGTGGGTTAATCCCTTGCCCGTCAGCCGCTCTATCTTCTGAAGCTGATAGCTGGGAGCCAGCGGCATCCCCTTCACCATTCGTCGCCTCGCCTAAGTGTCGTTTTAGACTGGAATAGAGCGCCATCTCAACCGTCGTGCGGAGATCAATTTCTTTAAATGGCTTAACAAGATAACCATATGGCTCGCTCTGCTTCGCTCGCTCTAGGAGAGCTGAATCAGAATAGCCCGTTAAAAATACGACTGGAACCCTAGATTCCTCTCGAATCTTGAGCGCAGCGTCGATTCCATCACCTTCTCCATCGAGCACAATGTCCATAAGCACCAAATCTGGCTCTTCGGCGTCAACGAGGTCGAGCACCCCATCAAATGAGGCAGCACGACCCACAACCTCACAATCGAAAGACTCGAGGAGCTCCATAATATCCTCTGCAATCGCATCCTCATCTTCAACGACAAGCACCTTTCCTAATGTCATGAGCATCTCTCCTATTAGTCTTTATTTTATCGGCAACAGTATCTTCACTCGTTCTCTCTTATCGACGAGCAGCTGAATGAATCCTCCATGTCCTTCGATGATTCGCTTCGCTCTTGCGAGCCCAAAACCGAAAGTCTGTTTCCTCGAGGTGTAAAAAACGGAGAATGCGTTCTGCACACCCTCTTCTTCGAATCCAGGTCCATCATCACCAACGAGTATTTCAATGTGTGGTTGCGAATCATATGATCGTAATCCGAGGGAGAAATAAATATTCCTCTCACCAGATGCAGATTGCACAGCATTTTCTACAAGTATCCGAACCACCTCACGCAATTTTCCATCATCGATAAATGCACGATACGCTTGGTGGGGATTCTCAACCTGTATAGACGCGTGAATTACCTCTTGTCCATCTGGTAGGGAATCTAGTACTTCCTCAAGAAGTACGAGAAGGTCACGAGACTCTTTTACAAAAGTCATGGGTTGAGAGAACTCTTGCAAGGTTCTGAAAATTACAAGTATGTTATCAGTTGCTTCCTGCATCAAAGGAAGAAAATCATACTCTTCCCGAGAAGATGCGGGAGATGAGTCTACACCTGTAGAGTTTGAAACTCTTCGGCCGATACGGTTTATTCCTGATTGAATCACCTGAAGGGAGTTCCCAACCCTGTGAGCGGTCCTCTCAATTACCTCGACGAGAATGCGTTGCTCGAACTCCGATTCCTCGCTCCATACCTTTTCTTGTCTCGACCTATTCATACTCATTCGGCTATTCCCAATCCAATGCGAATCCCCCCCCTTCATTCTCACACAGAGAAGGCCACCCCACGTATAGTGGGCAATGGAGCATCTCCTTCCTCCATCTCCTCTTACATGATCTGGGTCATCTGACCTATATAATCTGACAACTCACCCTTCGGCACCACCTAACAACCTGAATGCGCTGTATTTTTTCTGAACCCTTTCAATGAAAATATAGTCTTAAAAGAATGCTTTGGATGGATTGACCTCGGTATGTCGATTGAATCGTCGTCTTAGAGGGGTCTTTTTTAGGGAATAATGGTGGCGTGTTCGAATTAGCCCGTTTTTTTCTTTTGTTCCTTGTTTTAGTCATCGTGTGCCCAGCACAGGTTTTTGCCTCCAGCGAATTAACAACTCAGACCACTTTCAGTCCAAAACTCAAACTCACCTTGAATGAAAAGAGCCGAATAGAGAGCATTATCCTAGAGACCAAACAACGACTCAGAGACTTCCATCTCTTCTTCGAACCAAGCCGTCCGCTCGTTCTCGCAATACTGTTCCTAGACGAAGATGAATATCATCAACACTATTCTGCTCCATTATGGAGTGCTGCACTTTATCGGGCAGATCAAATACTGATTAAATACCGAAGAGAGGAGAAACTCTCGAACAAAGAACTCATGAATCTTATCTCACATGAGTTCATTCACTCAATAATTGCACATGGAGCCGGAAGCTCCTGCTCTCACTCGATGGACGAGGGGATTGCCATGATATTTGAAAAACTCTCCTCTCATTCTATGGATGACCTATTAAGAGAAATTGCAATTCATGTCCCCAAAGAAAATGTATCACGAGGTCAAGCCGAGCTATCGTTTCCGAACCTCTTTCAGAGAATGAACAACTTCGACATTAAGCGTTCCTACGAAAAAGCAACGAACGAAATACTCACACTGCTTTCGCAGAGTCTACAGGCCGAGGAATCCTCCATCGTAACCCTCGAACAGTGCCTACCAAATATAAGGCACCGGATGGGTACATTAACCGCTCCAGAGGAGTGGAGGCGGCGATTGGAGGGGGTACAAACTCAATTTACCCCCTCCCTTCTAAAACCTACCGTACAGGAGAGACTGTTTACATGGTACCGGAAGCAAGCGGCTTCAACAGATGGTAAGCAATTTGTTGTGCCGACTCCTCCGCCGTCTCTGCGGAAATGGTAGCGACAGCCTTCAAGCTCTCTTGAAGGCCTTGGGCGATTGCCTCTTTGGTCTTGGTGTCACTTACATCAACTCGCCAGCTTGTATCAAACCATCCTCCCCTCTCGACATTGAAGGCGAGACGGCCCGCAGGTGACACGAGTACTGCCTCAGCTGTTTTCTCTCCTTTTGATGTTACCTCAAGCGGCAGAGCAGCAGCCTGACGAAGAGTATCCTTCAGGTTTTTCTGATATCGCGCTTCCCAATTTTCTTTCCATGTATCGCTGACGCCCTGGACCTGTGTAACAGATTCCTGTTCTTTTAGGCGGTCACGATCAGCTGTAGACAGATACTTGAGGTATCCATCCATATCTCCATCTAGTGCGTTTGAGACAACCGAAGCGAAAATAGTACGAACCTCTCGAACAACTTTTTGCTCATCAAAGCTTTCATCAGCCATACGTGCTCTCGCACCTTCCACTGGCTCTCCGACTTGACCCTGTATAGCATCCAACTGAGTTGGTTCCTCGGCATGTGCCGGTAGGATGATAGCACCAAGCGCTATCGCAACGGTTAGTCCCCGAATAGTAATTGATTGTAGACATCTCATAGACTTGCTCCTTTTCGGATTTACTGAATCAATCGTACGGCTGCAATGAGCCTCGACCTTCATTCCACACTACTGTTCTCTAGAATTCTCTTCTATGAGCGCTGTCACGCGTCTCTGTCACTTATTCTTTGGGAGGAAATATATAGTTAGGGGTGCTCTGTAAGATGACGATAGATAGCTTTATGAGCAATGTAATTCAATGAGTTTGGCCGTTCTCTACACGGGGAAAGTTGGTATGGGTAGTGATTCCCTTTTAGAGTTGAATAGATGAGCGCATCAATCCCTGTGAGTTTCCGTGCAAATGTACCCAGGGTATCATTCCAATCGATATTAATTCGTGGCAATGCATGTTGATATAAAGAGTACTTTCGAAAAATATGGCCAAAGTATGTTATGCACGCAGAGGAAAAACCGAGT
>JBMTVV010000064.1:0-8336 GCA_049451755.1 Bdellovibrionota bacterium | reverse complement strand
GCGTTGGTCTAACCTTTGCAACTTCTTAACTACCGTTCCCCGAAAGGGAACTTTTTGCCGGAATATCTGCTTTTATCAGTGAGGGGAGAAGGAACTTCCCGGTAAAGTCTGCCGACTAGGTATGAGACTATACAAGTAAACAGTAAAGGGATCTGTAGATGAGACTTGAATCAGCGCTCTTCTCAAGTAGCTCCGGGCTAGAGGCCCATGGAAATGCGATGGCGGTTATCGGTGATAATGTATCAAATGCAAATACGACTGCGTTTAAAGCCGGGATCGTACAATTCTCCGATCTCCTAAGCGAAGGTGCTGATGGACGTAACTCCTCTGCGCTACCTGTCTCTGGTAGTGGGGTTGAAGTTGATCAAGTTCGGCAAGATCATTCCTCTGGCGGATTTGAGTATACAGGCCGTCCACTTGATGTGAGTATCGACGGAGAGGGGTTTTTCGTGGTTGGAGATTCACAAGCTCCTCAATACACTCGTGCTGGTAGCTTTATCATTGATGAGAACGGCCTCCTATCCACATCTAGCGGGAAACCTGTACTCGGATTTGCTGAAGATGCTACCACGCTTCAAGCGATAGATATGCTCGGAGTGGAGGTGACGGGAACTCCAACCTCGACAATGACAATTTCTGGGAATCTGAGCTCACAGGCGCCTCTTGTAGCTCAACCTGCTGCTCCTGCTACCTTTCAGGAGGTTGGCACATCAGCGGCCTTCGTAAACTCTATTACCGTTTTTGATAGTTTGGGTGAATCACATGATGTAACACTTGGTTTTTTTAAGGAAGGAGCGAATAGCTGGTCAGTAGGGGCGTTTATCGATGGAGCGGAGGTCACAGGTGGTACTGCTGGAACACCCGTTCGGTTAGGTCAAACAGTTCCTCTCGCATTCGGTCCTGACGGGAAGCTCACCGAGGCGAGTGCCGCGACTGCGCAGATAGTCGCGAACCCAGCCTTTGCGAATGGTGCTGCTGCTGGGAATATTACGATTGATCTTGCTCAGTTCTCTCAGTTCGCATCGAATTCAACGGTGAACGCTATCGCTCAAGATGGGCAAGCAGCCGGCGAGATCGAAGGGTATGAAATTGGAGGTGACGGGAAGGTTTTCGCTCGATTGAGTTCTGGCGCAAGCTCGGTGATTGCAACGTTGGGAGTTGCAAACTTCAACAACGTAGAGGGTCTTACTCGTGTTGGAGGTTCTCTATTTGATGCAACGGCACGCTCTGGTGAGGCCGGACTATCTGTTGCAGGACAAGGCGGCGCGGGTTCTTTACAAGTGGGAGCTTTAGAGCGTTCGAACGTGGATCTAGCGGATCAGTTTGTTGACCTTGTGATTTATCAACGCGGATACTCAGCAAGTTCTCAGATCTTTAGTAGCGCTGGTGACATGTTAAGAGACACTATCGCCCTTATCCGATAGCGAATTACTGTTGCGCCGGTTTATTTCCTCGAAAGATCCAAGGTGGTTTGGGGGAACGAGTGCTCCAAATACCAAGTCTTTGTTGTTGGGCCTCTTTCATTGTTTTCTCGCAGAGGACTCTATCATGTTTGGAATTTACGCGAGAAAAAGGGTAGCACCAAGCAAGCCCTAGGCGTACAAGTTCAAGAGCTACATTGCTCTCTTTCGAGTCCATCGCAGTGCCGAGTATCCTTTCATATTTATCCACGCCCTCCACGGTAAGTTGTACCTTTGCTCCCATAATATTTCTCAATGCTTGGGCAGCCTCTTTCCCGTATCTCTGGCTGTATTCAGGTGCGTCGATGAGACTCAATCTGATGCGGTAACGTCGTTCCCCTATTGAACCTAATACGGTATCGCCATCAATAACTCGCTCAACTATGAGCTCATGCTGTCCTTTCGGCACCGTAGTAAGGTGATGCCGAGTCGGTAGTTGACAACACACGAGAGTGCAACTAAGGAACAGAAGAAAAGCTGTAGGAGCTACGGAGCTTACAAGAGGTGAGTCGATAAAGGTAGGGTGTAAAAGATGATACTTCTTCTGTATCTCTTTCATGCTGGAGACGTCTTTCATGTTAACTCATGTACCGCCATGCTCTGAAGGTTTCCCACAAGCTCTCGCTGTTTTACGAACTCTTACGAAATCACGATATATTGTTCGTGAAGCCTCTTTAGAAAAGCTTTATCGCTCTTATCGTGTGAGAGCTTTGCACATATTCCATGGTGGAAAAAGTCAATCAGCTCTTGTTCCCTCTCGATGCAGAATTTCAGTTTTTCATCGGCTACCCCTCCGAGCTGTAGTAGCTCCTTATCGTTCCTAAGTCGGTGAAGGATCTCAAAGAGGGTTCTAATCTGAGGTCTTTCCTCGTTGGAGAGTAGGCGGGGAGTAAGTCGTGATAGCGACTTCGTTACATTAATAGCTGGAAAAAGTCCGCGTTGGGCGAGGTTCCGATCGAGAACAATGTGCCCATCGAGAAGACTCTTCATCTCTTCTGAGAGGATGTCTTGTTCCTCGAGTGCTTCTGCCAGAATTGTATAGATAGCGGTAATGCTGCCGGAGGGACCTGTTCCTGCTCGTTCGAGGATTCGAGGTAGCTCTTCAAATACAGAGGCGGTATATCCTTGCCGCACGGGGAGTTCTCCTACGCTGAGGCTGACATCCCGAATTGCTCTTGCGGTTCGAGTTAGTGAGTCGACTAAGAGAAGTACCCGTTCTCCGCGATCCCGAAAGTATTCAGCTATACGGGTGGCACTCATAGCCGCAAGTTTTCGCCGAATCGGTGGCTCATCACTTGTACTGACAATAATGATTGAGCGTTGTAACCCTTCCGTACCGAGAGACTCCTCTATGAACTCCCTTACTTCTCGACCTCGCTCACCGACAAGGCTAATCACAATTCTATCTACTGATGCATTCTTTGCGATCATCCCGAGGAGGGTCGATTTGCCTACTCCCGGCCCTGCGAAAAGACCGATTCGTTGTCCGAATCCTATCGGACAACACAGATCGATTGCACGTATACCTGTTCGCATCTGCTCTGAAATAAGTGGTCGTGACAGTGGGGTGGGCACCGTCCCTTCAATTTCCATAGCGATCGCTCTTGGCGCATGATGAGAAGGCTCTACGTCTAGAGGTTCCCCAAGGCTATCATAGACTTTTCCACAAGGATTGTGTGGCAGAGTCAGAAGAGGCATAGCGCCTGTGGCTATAATTGTATCGTTTGGTGAGATTCCTATTAGGGGATTGAGAGGTGCGAGACGACACTCATTTCGTGAGAAAGCGACTACTTGGGCAGGAATACGATTTCCCAATCGATTTTGTATATAACAGAGCTCCCCGAGTTGAATATTTTTCATGCGAGAGAGAATCATGCCACCTGCGATGGACTCAACGTTGCCAATCTCTTTTACTATCGACGGACTCTCGCCATGAGTGGCTAAGCTAGCGAGGTGAATGCTCATTACTTGCTCTCCTCCTTGCATATTCAAGGAGAATGTTCCGAGCGATACGCTCGTATTCAGCTCTCCAATGGATCAAAAATTCTCCCATTTTCGATTTAATACGTGCTTCGCCGCGTTGCAGTGTCGAGTCAGCAGTGAGTCGTAATGTATCAATGTGGAGTGACTCCATGATTTCTTCAATGTGTGGTCTATCATCAGGATGGAAGAAGATGTGAACAAGCTCAGACTGCTCTCTTTCGTAGAATGCAGCTCGTAGGCCATTTCTTAGGCTCTCTTTGTCAGTCCGAGCGCTTCCCTCGAGGAATCTCTTTGTGAGTTGTAATGATAATGCTAAGCATTCCTCTTCAAGTTCAGTCCTGATGGTTTTACTCACTTGCGAGAGATAGAGCTGCGCATTGTTCCGGAGATACTGATGACACTGTTCCTCCTGCCTTTCCCGTTTTTTCCTGAAGAATTTCCGAAGCCTATATGCTCGGGCTGCGAGCTTCTTTCTCAGTAATCGGTGCTCTTCTTGTTGTTTGTCCAGTATGAGGGATTGTAGTTGTTTGAGTGCGAGTGGAGACAACTGCCTATCAGAAGGCTCTTTCAGCATTTCAGCGATATAGGTCGCCATGGAGTTCCTCAGTAGTTATTTCGATTGAGGTATCGGCGCGAGAGAAAAAAAGTTTCCTCAAGTTCTCGAGATTTGAAAAGTTTTCCGAAAAAGATGAATACCGTCAGGCACATCGGGAAAATAATGAGTAAGTGAAGATAGTTGATGAGATCCATTCCATTGATTGCAAGGCAGACGATGGCGACTGCAATAGTAGCGGGTAGAATGCGTAGTCCACTCGAGAGGCTTTGTATAATAGTGATACGTTCTTTTTTGGGCAGCACTAAGAGACTCAGTAGTAGACTCAGTAGAGCTGCAAGTGCGGATGATAAAGCAAGACCTTCATGTCCAAGTTCGGTGCGCCACGGAAGGGCTGCCTGGAGTCGCTCGATGCTCGTACTGAGTAGTGAGCCTTCGATGGGTTGAATAGAACCCATCAAGGAGAGAGAGATAAAAAGAGAGCTTGTTAGAACACACAGCCCAATGAGCGCGGGGATAGCCGCTTGTTTTTTGGCAATGAAGTGCCTGCTTACCACTGAGTAGAGAGAGAGGGGGGCAAGTCCGAGGGCATACCAACGGAGCGCTGCTGACGACTCTAGGGAGTCGCGGGCAGTAAACTCTCCGCGCTCGAAGAGTAGGCTTATGATTGGTTCTGCGGAGAGCGAGATTCCTACGGAAAGTGGGAAGAGGAAGAAAACTGAAAAGCGAATAGCTTCGGCCAGCCGTTCCATCGTCTCTTTATGGGCCCCCTGAGCATGGCTTCTCGCTAGTTGCGGGAGGAGGACAGAACTGAGTGCGACGGTGAAGATGCCGATTGGTAGTTGAGCAATACGATCGGCATAGAAAAGCCAAGAGATGCTCCCTGTTTCAAGAAATGAAGCGAGAATAGTATTGATGAGGATAGTGAGCTGGTAGACGGCAGCTCCGAACACCGCCGGAATCATGAGCCAAAACATTCTTGCAAGAGCTGGGCTCCAGCGGGGCCATGCAGGAAGTGGAGGGAATCCAAGTCGATGAGCCATAGGAAACAACACGACATATTGAACGATAGCAGCGACTAACACCGCCCACGCAAGAACGTAGCTGCGTTGTGAGGGCTCCCATAGGGTGGCAGCAAGAGAGCCTCCAATAAGACACACGTTTACGAGTATTTGGGCTATGGAGCCAGCGCCATAGCGATGTAACGTCGTAAGCGCGCCATTTATGAGTACAATAATCATGATGCTCGGAAGATATGGAAGCATGATCTGTAGGAGCGCAGCTGTTTGTTCGACGGCACTTGGATTGCGAGAAAGACCACCGGCAAAGAGAAGCACTACTTCATCTGAATACAGGAAGATCAGAAAGACACAAAAAAGAACAATGAGTAACATTGCTCCGAGTGCCCTCCGATAGTACTGTAAGGCACCCTGTTGTCCTCGTTCCAGCTCCTCCGCAAATACGGGGATGAACGCAGAGCTGAGCGCTCCCTCCGCGAAAAAAGCCCGCATGGTATTCGGAATCCGAAAGGCAATCAGAAACATATCAGCGACGAGGGTTGCTCCCAGGATTCTGGCAAAGAGGAGATCTCGGACGAATCCAAGCACTCTACTGATGAGCGTAAGGCTACCGACAATGGCAGTGCCCTTTAGGAGTGATGTTCTTACGTGGGAGGAAGAGTCCATTGTCATGTGCTTACTATAACCATGCGATTGGTCTTGTTACCAATCCCCAAAGAAGCTTTGTTGAAACGGGATGGTAGACTGGCTGAGTCGCTACGTTTGCGCATGATAACAGATAGTTAACTCGAACATGCAATCGGTGACTGAGCTTAAATTCTACCTCTCGTATGCGGCGTGCCGCTCTTTCCGGATGACACTCAAGGGGGATACACTGATAGTCGGAGAAGGGACTGTGCTATGTATTTCGGAAGGCCTGTCAGGGCGCTTATTGTTGCTGGAGTAATCGGAGTTTGTGCAGCGTTTGTATCTCTTCGGTCATATCAAGCTCTGGTTCGTATCCATTCACCGCACACTTCACTAATGATACTGAAGCTGGGCCGTCTTTCCTATCTCTTTCAAGAACGCTCCACGGGTAGATGTCTCGGGTGGTATCACCAGACTCTACAACAGGATGATGGGTATGCACTTACGAATTCCTTATCACTGAATACTGAGTATCAGGGTACGCTTGTACGAGCTGATGTTCGTTCTTCTTTCGTCTTTAATACTTTGAATCAGCTCACAGGTGGATTCATAAGAGGAGCTTTTGGAGCTGCTTCTTTAGGGGTAGACGTGGAGGGAATTGAGGATATCTCGATAAAGGCGAGTCTTAAACAGCAAGGAGGTGAAGCGACTTACATCCTTTCGTTCGATGGTCCAGTTGAGATACGCGTCCTGAAGAGCGGCGGTTTTGGTTTCCATTTTGCGGGCCAGTCTCAGTGGAGAAGTTTGACTCAATGGAGAAGACTAGCAGAATCTCTAGAAGCTCAGTCTTTCGATATGATATCTTTTTTACCAATACGTCCCAGACTCGTAACCGATGGTAGCCCGGAAATATTGCGTGAAGAATGCGATCAGCAGGGGGTAGCGGTATTGCACATGGATGACGTGCTCACAGGATTCTCTCACCTTGCTGGGGAGCTCTATACTCTTGAGGTACCTATGCCATGAGCTTGTTTCGAGGAATAGGACTTATTCAACCGAAGTGGCTGGAGACAAAGAACCGTTGGCAGCGGCGTAGAAGAGATGCTGGAGCGCGGGGGCGAGCGATCTGTATTCTCGGGGTCGTGCTCTCTATGAGTATCGGCATTTATTATGGAACTTCGCTAGGGCTACATAAGATCGCAGCGTCTTCATCGCTGCTCTATATTTCGCCTCGGATTCCTATTGCAATACTATTTTTATTTCTCTTTCTGATGCTACTCCTCTCAGGAACAGTAAATGCCATCGGGAGATTTTTCTTATCTCAAGATAATGAGCTTCTTCTCGCTTCTCCTATAACAAGGACGCAGTTTTTCGTCATAAAGTTTTTTGATGTGTTCGTGAGTACTATCTGGATGCCCTTAGGATTTATAGTGCCATTTCTTCTTGCTTATGGCGTTTTTTATCAAGCGCCACTTCGTTTTATTGTTTTTTCGCTACTGGTCCTCCTTCCTTTTTTTCTCAGTGCAATCAGTACAGCCATTGTTATTGCGCATAGTATTGTTTTTCTTGTTCCGCCTCGTCGATTGAGATGGCTAATCTATTCTGTGGTCTTACTGTTTGCATTCTTCATTTTTCAGGCAACAAAAATTATAGTATCGGGAGCTCAATCTGCGGAGGGCATTCGTTTCATGAGTGTATTATTCTCTCAGTTTTCGCTCTCAAACATGTTGTGGTTGCCATCGCAGTGGGTGGCTCTTACGCTTGATGATGCCTTGACTTCGCGAAACCTTTATCACTGGCATCCTATGATCCTTCTTTGGTCAGGTGCAGTATTATTCATGAGCCTTGCGTTTTTAGTATTTGCTGGAAGTTTTTCTTTTAACTCGCAGGGGGTACTGCACGCACGAGCTCACTCAGCATGGCAACAGCGAGTGCTGAACAGAATATTGAGACCGTTTGCTGATTATGTGTCAGAAAACTTCATGGTGAAGGACTTCCGATTGCTGTACAGAGATATTCCTCAACTCCTACAGATTCTTCTCTTGCTGATTATCTATAGTACTTACCTATCACAACTACATGTTTTGGGGGTTATGGAGATAATTGATTCGGAACATCGGCCCTTATGGAATATTTTCTTTTATATCGTGAATACCTCCGTTGCGGCATTCATAACCATTGCTGCGGCTGCGCGCCTAGTATTTCCAGCTATTTCACTTGAAGGTAGCGCGTTTTGGATTCTTCAAACTGCGCCAATCTCGATGAGTGAGATTTTAAAGAGGAAATTTTGGACGTGGTATCCTGTACTGGGAGCGCTTGCCTGTTTGACCTTTACTGCAGGGAATATTGCCTTGGGTGCAGGTATGAAAGTTATTCTTTCAACATTTTTAGTGAGTTGGATTCTTACGGGGACAATCGTATCCCTTGGTTTGGCTCTGGGGGCATATTGTGCCAGATTTGACTGGGAGCACACCGCAGAGTTAGTAGCAAGTTTTGGTAGCTTTATTTTTATGATTGTCAGCATCCTCGTAGTCGCCTTGACCATGGTGCCGCTTGGAATTGTGCTGTATGCCCGATGCCCGGGTATGTTTGGTTATGCAATGAGCAATACAGAGTGGAATATCTTCGTTCTCATATCAGCTGGAGTTGTGCTTGGAATGAATATGTTTCTTACTCGGAAGTCTTTTTTCTTTG
>JBMTVV010000063.1:0-8442 GCA_049451755.1 Bdellovibrionota bacterium | reverse complement strand
CCTGTGTAGAAGCAAGGCCTGTGCGGAAGCAAGCTGCGGAGTGGATGAGGGCATTTACTCAATATGTAGGGTTAGTGCAAAGCGTTCGTGTTGTCTCAGCGTAGTGAGGAGATGTAGTAAGCCAAGATGAAGATAGTTACAAGATATATCTATCGCCAGTTTTTGCGTAATCTTGCGCTGAGCATTTTTGTTCTTAGCTCTCTTTTCTTATTTGTTGATTTTTTTGATCGTATTGATAACGTTCTCGAGCGCGACGCCTCTTTTGGTCTTGTCATTACCTACTTCTCATTAAAGATCCCGTATTTTCTCCTCCTGACACTACCCATCAGCATGTTGGTGGCATCACTTTTTACGATGGGTCTCCTAACACGTAGCTCGGAACTAACCGCAATGCGAGCTTCTGGATTTACCCTCTTTTCACTAGCTCGTCCCATTTTTATAGTTGGACTTGTCGTTGTCCTTTTCTCTTCCATTCTCAGTGAGACCATCATCCCGTATACCCAACGTCGTGTTCGAGAGATGTGGAACATCGATATTAAGCAGCGAGACCAAGATGGCCACTATGATCGTCAGCGGTTTTGGTTTCGAGAGGGAGATGACTTCTATTCAGTATCTATGTTTGATTCAAGAGAGAATGCACTCCTCGATCTCTCCATCTTTGCGCTTGATGATTCATTTTTTATGGAACGGAGGAGAGATGCACGGAAGGCTGTATATCTGAGCGATTCCCTCGGTTGGAATATGAGTAGTATCGTAGAAAAGAGTTTTGGCGATCGAGGAGTGAGCTCAGAGCTTGATTTTCACGCACTTCCCCTCCCGATTAGCGCGAACCCAGAGAAGTTCTATATTACGAAGACGGATCCGGCTTCAATGAGTTATCGAGAACTGCAGGGATTCATTCGCGAACAAGAAAGAAATGGGCTCTCAACGGCAAGCTATCTTGGGGACCTGTATTCGAAGCTTGCATTTCCGTTTATTAACGTCATTGTTCCCCTACTAGTGATTCCATTTGCAGTTGGCTCCAGTCGCACGAAGAGCCTTGCCGGTGCATCGGTTGCAGCCGTAGTCACTGGATTCTCTTATCATGTCATTCATTCGCTTGCTATCGCGTTGTCGCGCGCTGAGTTGTGGCCACCACTCCTCTCTGCATGGGCGGCAAACATCTTACTTTCAGCAATCGGCATAGTCCTTTTTTTAGGGGCGGAAGCTCCCGAGTGATTATCTGTAGGAAGACAGAGTTAATATGAAGCAGTTTATACTATATAATTTACTCATTTTTATATTTCTGAACGCGACTGTTACGTACGGAGATATCAAAGAGAAAGAGGTCCAGTATTTCGATGGAGATACTGAATTACGGGGATATCTTGTTCTACCGGACGAGGTCTACGCTGCCGGAAAAACCCCAGCAGTCATCCTCGTGCACGAATGGTGGGGGCATGATGAATTCGTGAGAGACTCTGCCAGGAGGATAGCAGAGGACTTTGGCGTTATTGCTTTTGCCCTGGACATGTATGGAGATGGACGCCAAGCGAAGCATCCAGAGGATGCGAAGCGATTTTCAGGTGAGATACTAAAAACTGAGGGGCTAAGAGAGAAGCGATTTCGTGCGGCATTACAACATGTCCAAAGTCTAGAAGATGTCGATAAAGAAAAAATAGCGGCGATAGGTTTTTGCTTTGGTGGTAGTACCGTTCTTGATATGGCGAGAATTGGAGTCCCCCTCCATGGCGTGGTGAGCTTTCATGGTGGGCTTGATTCAAAAGTTACTGCACAAAAAGTGACGGCGCGCATTCTCGTATACGTGGGGGAACGTGATAGCTTCCTATCAGATGGAGAGAAAGAGAGATTTCAGGATGAAATGAGGCGCCTGAATGCGGAGGCTGAGCTGCTCGTATTAACGGGGGCGCGTCATAGCTTTATGAATCCGAGAGCGGATGAATATGCGAAGAGTTTTGGAATTGATGTCGGTTACCATGAGCGCGCTGCTGAGCTAGCCTGGGCGGGTACAGGAGCCTTTTTGCGTCAAATCTTCTCCCAAGTTCCGAAGAGGCCTAGTGAAAGGCAGCCGTGTGTTGGATGTGGGGTATGGGATGAATCGAGCTCTGTTAAGAGATGAAAAGCTGTGAGAGACTGAGCACATGCCGAGAATGTATGAGGAGCACATGGGACGGAAGAGGCAAAGCAAAGAATATTCTTATCTCAGTACAGGGAAGTGGACAGTGGCAAATTATAGCGGGACTCCTTGGCAGGGGTTACTTCTCGCTTTTGTGATCTTCACCATCGCTGTCAATATTTCCGGTTGTGGATACCAGTTTCGGGGCTCCGAAAGCGCCCTCCCTCCTGATGTCCGGACTGTCTATATACCAAGAGTCACCAATGAGAGTACCGAAGCACAGGTTGATACATTATTAACAGAGGCGCTCAGAGATGAGTTTGAAAGATATGGTGTACTAACAGTTGTGGAGAGAGCCTCAGAAGCTGATGCAACACTCGATGCAACCATAAGGAGCGTCGTACAAGAACGAGGAGCAACAACCTCTAATACAGATATTGCACTTCAAATGTTTACGGTCATGACGGTTCAGTCTGAGTTGCGGAGGAGGAACGGAGCCCTCCTCTGGAAGGGTGATAATATACGGGTATCTCAATCCTTCGGTGCACAGAGTGGGGTTGTGGTAACATCATCTGCTGATTTTGCAAGTGGAACGATGGGGTCCTCTGATTTTTCGAATTTAAGTGATCGGGAAGTAAGTCGGGGACAGGAGCAGCAGGCGCTTGAGGATCTTACAGTTGAAGTTGCTCAGCGCATTTACTCTGAGTCTGTGATCCCGGAGTTTTAGAAAGTCCCGTTACGAGAGACTCATGTGGACGTAAATTATCTCCTCTCCTGGTTAGTTGGTCTTGGAGCGTTTCTCACCGCTATTCGAACAAGAGTTCATAGAGAAAGAGAGCTGCGAACAGTTTTCCATTGTTCGCTCTTGATCCTCTTTTCCCTTTTTGTGGGAGTGTTTTTCCTACCAAACACTATTGGATATATCACCTTCTTGCCGTGGCTTATCGGTATTATCTATCAGCAGTCACTACTGACCAAGGTGATTCTGCGTTTTGAAGCTGGGGAGCTTGAGGAGGTCTCACAGGTACTGCGACGAATTCATAGGCTTGGATTCATGAGGGGCTGGAGCGCGGCATGGAGTGAGCTTGTCACTCATGAGGGAGAGATTCGAGCTGGGCGATGTTCTCAGGAGTGTAGAGACTCATTGATGCGAATCGCTACGGAGCCCTCTTTTGCTGCCATATACGCTCGAACTCGACTTCTTTACATTGCAGGAGCCTGGAAGGAGCTAGAAGAGTTTTCGCGAGCATGTCTTCAAAATGACACCCGCTCACGGTCTCCTTACTTCGCTGAAATGTTACTACTCGCTCTTGCGTACAGCGGTCAGTACAACGTCCTAGAGGGAGATCTGTTGCATCTCATGACATTACTCCCTTCGGACAAGAGCCGGCAACGAGTCCTTGGAGTCCTCCAACAGTATGTACCGAATGAATTGCTCCCTACGCTGAGTGAGATTGAAGGTGGCGGGGAGAAGGCCGGGAGCGATTCCTCAAGACGCTTGCCTTCCGGGGTGAAGATCTTGCTTGCTATTTTGCTCACAGGTTTTGTGGCGCAGGTTGTCTTTGGGTCAGAGCTGATAGCGTCTCTTCTCGCGTTCGAGCCTTATCTGATTCTCGTTTATGAACAGTGGTGGCGCATTGCAACATGCAGTCTCGTTCATGCGGGGGGACTTCACTTTGCTTCGAATGCGATTGGGGTAGTCGTGCTGGGGCCATTTTTGGCACAGTACTTTGGTAACACTCGTTTCCTTTTCTTTTTCCTCTTTGCCGTAGTAGGAGCATCGCTTTGGATGCTACTCCTCATGTGGTTGAGCGTGGTAGAGCCGAAGCCAATGATTGGGGCTTCAGGTGGGGTGATGGGGCTGATTGGCGGATACCTCTCCTTTTATGTTGTTTCATATTGGAGGACTGGGTCGCTCTATCATCGTGAGCAATTAAAATCGGTTCTATTGATTATTGCTCTGCAGACAGTATTTGACATCTCGACTCCGCAGGTAAGTTTTCTCGCCCATTTTGGCGGGCTTATTTCCGGAATATTTCTCTTTCCCCTTTTTTCCGTCAGTCTTTCTCATTCTGTAGCGGGACGTCGCGGGCGAGAAGAGTAAGGCCAACTATTCTAAGGCAGGATAATCTGGTTTCCAGGAAGAGACTTCTCAAGAAGATTTGAAAATCTAGGCCAGTCAAAGTTCCATGGGTCACTCTTTCGGTGTGGAGCGATATGGAGGTGACCATAGATGGCTGTGATGGGGTGACGATGAATGATTTGCGTACACAAGGAAGTCAACGACTCATATTGTTCCTCTGTAGGAGAAAGTGACTCAGCGCCGACGAGCTCGATGCCAATACTAAAAGCATTTACTCCAGTCCTCCCGTCATGGGGGAGGGTGCTTTCGCCGGCGTGCCACGCTTTGTGAGTTTCAGGGACGAGCTGCCAGACCTCTCCGTTAAGCGCAATCAGATAGTGCGCTGAGAGTTCCAATTCGCTCAGGCACCTTTTGCATGCAGACAAAGAGTACGGCTCTTCAGAGCACATCGGATTGTGCATAGAGTGGACAACGATCGTGTCTATGCTTTGTTCAACTGGGCGAGGCTCGTAGTGAGTAGAGGGGAGGAGCTCTTGCTTTGGCTCGAAATGAGACTCAGATGCGCATTTACTCTTCATGAGTGAGCCTCACGCGGGAACGTGTCACTACGCTTCAGGCCTGTTGCTTAGGAGCCTTAATAGCGACTCTCTTAAGCAATATTATTTACTTGCTGAACGAGACGGGACACTTTTCTACTAGCGTTGTTCTTGTGGTAGAGACCGGATTGAGCAGCCTTTTGGATGGCGACTTCGGCGGCCTGAACGAGTTGCTCAGCTTGAGCCTTGTCATTTGCCTCAATCGCTGACTTCACTTTCTTTATCGCAGTGCGGACAGAAGCCCGAGCTACTCGATTTCTATCTCGAATCTTTTCGTTCTGTCGGATTCTCTTCAGTGCGGACTTATGGTTTGCCATTCTTCTCTACTATCTCAGTTCGTTATAACTATTTATAAAAATCAGTTTTCAGTAGCCCATGAGGTCTACCCCTCAGCTCATTTCCCACCAGCTCGTGGTAAACAGAGGTAAGCGACTTTTTCTGCTCTTAAAGAGCCTCGCAGTCGCTGTTATCGTAATGATCTCCTTGCAGAAAAGCAACTTTTCGCCCTGCTCTCGGGAGGTTATTTCAGAATGCCCGCTGAACTTGCCATGCATTTAGAAAAAAATATTAAAAACAGCCAGTTATACCGCTATTTCGTGGTTTGCTTAGGCCCCATAACCCTTGGGAATAACTGCTCATTCCAGGCTGGAGTAGCCCCCTTTTGGCCCTGATAGTGCCCCTTGCCACTTTCTCCGTAGGCCACTTTCGGTTCAGCCTCCATGGTGAGAAATACGAGTTGAGCTACCGGCATGCCTGCAGCAAGCTCGCGCGGGTAAGGACCTAGGTTTTGTAGCTCCAGTGTCACTTGCCCTTGGAAGTTGCAATCAATCCATCCACTCAAGCTGTGGTTGAGCCAGAGACGACCAAGAGAGCTCTTCAGCTTCAGATCGCACACAACGTTTCTCGGCAGTTGAATGACTTCCGCGGTAGTGGCGAGTATTACCTCGCCTGGGAATAGGGTAAAATGGTCGGAATACGTCTCTTCCGGATCCCGGGTCGGACAAATCCAGTGGTTCCCCAGGGTCACGTCATAGCTTGCTGGATTTACCTGCTCAGCATTGAAGGGTTGAATTCCACCCTGTGACCCAAACTCGTGTATCCAAAAATCAGGCTTAATCATGCTCTGGATAATACGAGGAACTTTCTGTCTAGGTCAAACACTTACATCTCTGAAATCCCACTGAAAATGAAAAATTGTGGGGTTGAGAGGGAATAGGGTACTCTGGGAAGACTATGAGTCATTTTCAAGACATGGATGAATCAGGCCTTCTCTTTCTGAGGACCCTCCTTGTGGAGGATGACCCGAGTCATAGCCTCCTGATCCAGCGAGCGCTAGAGCCGGTAGTGGACTCTGTGGAGATTGCTCGCACAGTGGCGGAGGCTCGGGAAAAGCTCTTAGGCCACCACTACGACCTGGTAGTTACTGACTTGAGCCTCCCTGATTCAGATGGGGTTACCCATGTGAAAGACTTTCAGGAGATCCAAGAGGGCGTTCCAGTAGTTGTTCTGACTGTGACGACCCGGATTGAAAATGTCGTCTCTGCTATGCGCTTTGGAGCAAAGGACTTCATTTTAAAAAGCTTTGAGTCCGACTTTCGTGAGTTGCTCAGATTATCGCTTGCTCGTGTGCATGCATCTTTGAAGCTTGAGCAAGAGCGAAAGAAACTACAGGTTGCCATTGAGAATAGTGACGATGGGCTTGCACTTGTCTCCCGCGATGGAAGAGTTGGGTACTGGAATCGTGCGTATCAGTTGTTCTTCTCACGGTGTGGCGGTAATGCAGAAAATATTTTTTCTTTTGACATCGGGAAGGTTGCACATGGGACTGCCTTGCAACACCAGCTCGGGGCGAAGTTGAAGAGCCTCTCGGGGAATGCAGTCTGGAATACTGAGGTGGTGCTCTCTGGTGATGAGTTTCGAGCATACGGAATAACCGTATCTGGACTTGATTCCGACTTGGCTCGTGCTGGGTTTGAGCAAGTGGGTGTTGAGCGTGGAGTTACTCCTCCATTGAGCAAAGGAAGGGAGGAAGAACTTGTCGTATGGGTTCGAGATATTACAGAGATGAAGAGAAGGGAGCGATTTCAACGAGAGCTACTCGCTACCACTACCCATGATTTAAAGGGTCCAATGGGAGCCATTATAACTGGAGCCGAGATTGTAAGTGGGTTGGTGCGTGACCATGAAAAAGCATCTCAGCTCTTGCTTCGTGTGCAGTCAGCCGCACACGGAGTTGTGAATCTGATCGATGAATTTCTCAGTGCGCGGCGTATCGAGGAAGGGAGTCTTGTACTGCGTCCTTCAACGCAGAGCGTTGCGAAGCTTTTGCAAGAAACTGAGGCGAATTACCAGACGATTGCTGATTCGCGAGGAATTCAACTGAGCTTCTCTTGCCCGGCTGATCTCGAGCTACAAGTCGATAAGATCGGATTTTTACGGGTGATGGGGAATCTCTTGAGCAATGCCTTGAAGTTCACTCCTCGAGAAGGCGTTGTTGAGGTGAAGGCGTATAGGGAAGCTGATGGGGATCTCTGTGTCCTAGTAACAGATACCGGCTCTGGTATCGAGGCTGCTGAGTTAAGTAGAATATTTGACCGGTACGCTCGCCTCGATCGTCACCGAGAGGTTTCGGGTACTGGATTAGGTCTTTTCGTCGTCAAGAGTATTGTCGATGCGCATGGTGGTTCAATTCAAGTTGAGAGTGAAATGGAGCGCGGCACCCGTTTTACTCTATATTTCCCGAGCTCCCCTCCTGTGAATGAACGAGGAGAGCTGATAAGCCTTGTTTTTTCCGACGAAGAGCGGGAGGAAGCAAGAGAAGCCACTTGAACCATACTGAGGAAATGATGCAGTATAGTCGGGCGATGACGGAGCAGATTCTAAGGACGCGCTCTGTTGTCTCATCACTCTCCATTTTTTCTCTGCCTATATTGGGAAGAGCCTACATTGGGAAGAGAGAGTGTGCGCGTAGTATTACAAAACGGTTGTAGAAATGAATCTTGCGTACAGCATGATTACCGGAAGGAAAAAGAAATGATGAGATTACGATCTTCCACGAAGGGTGTCTGTTCACTGGTCCTGAGTGTGCTTCTTGGAGTTTTGGTGAGTTGCGCTCCAAGGGGAGAGACAAAGTCTCTTGAAGAAGTTTTTCAGATTGCGAAAACGAGATATGAGCGTAGCCTCTCGGCCGTGGAACTTACTGCGGATACTGATAGTGCCTTGTCGCAATTAGGTGATTCAATGCAGGAGCTCCTGCAAGCAAGCACTGAAGATGCAGTAGCGAAGGCTGCCTCTCGGGTAGAGATGTTATTAGGACAGCTCGTGGTAAAGGCTGCATACACCAATCGACCAGCAATCGGGGAGCTTCTCAAAGCATACCGAGGGCTCACGGGTGAGAGCGGACGCGAAGTTGCCTTGTCAGTGAGTGCAAGCGATCAAGGTTCTGCTACTGCTGCAACAAACATTGAAACGCGAAAGCTTCTTGTTGCGCGGTCATACAATGCACTTTCGCAAGAACTTGAGACGACTTCCTTTCGAGTAGAGAAGGCTGGAGTCTAAGATCGGTTGCCGTTGTAGCCACTCTTCCGTGTCGCCACTCTATTGAGTGGTTAATTTAGGTCACTAACGAATAGCATCCTAACCAATGG
>JBMTVV010000062.1:0-8514 GCA_049451755.1 Bdellovibrionota bacterium | reverse complement strand
GATAGTCATAATCCTATCACAATGAGAGACTCTTCTCGTGATTCCGAACCTACATTCTCGCCAATAAAAACGACGACTAACGCCCCCGTCGTCCACGTCCTTGTGAGCCACCCCTTCCAGAGCGCCTTCTCGCAAAAGGTGATTCCTTTCGATTCTTCATCGTCTCCACAAAGGGGGAATGAAACTTATGTTCCTTATTTACGTTGAGCTCCCTGCCGATAAAGCTTTCAATAAGGTTCAGTGCCTTTACCTCATCGAGGTCACAGAGGGAAAGTGCCACTCCTTTTGACCCTGCCCTTGCAGTTCTCCCTATTCGATGGACAAAATTCTCCGGATCCCCCGGCAAATCATAGTTGATGACGTGGCTAATGCCCTCCACATCAATTCCGCGAGCCATCACATCCGTTGCTACCAGCACCTTCACCTCCCCCTCATCAAACGACCGAAGCGCTTGCTGACGGTCACGTTGATTCTTATCGGAGTGAATGGCAGCAGTAGGAATATCCTGCCTCGAAAGAATCGCAGCGAGAACATTTGCATCTGACTTCGTGGCAGTAAAGATGAGTGTTCTCGTCATGGCTGGATTTTTCAAAAGCTCAAGAATTAGCTCTCTCTTATCACGTCTCTCCACGAACAGCACCTGACTCTCAACATTCTCATTCACGGTATCAGGAGGATGGACCGCCACCGTCTGAGGGTTATCAAGTAACACTCGAGCAAGACTCTCGACCTCTCCAGACGTAGTGGCAGAAAAGAAGAACGTTTGTCGTTCCTTCGGAATCTTCTTCGCAATATCTTGCACATCATACACAAACCCCATGTCAAGCATTCGGTCGGCCTCATCGAGGACAAAATACTCAACTTGACGCAGATCGACCTGCTTTCGGTACATGAGGTCAAGGAGTCTCCCCGGGGTAGCCACCAAAATATCAACACCCTTTTGCAACTGCTTTATCTGTCGTTGTATTGAAAGCCCACCAACCACTGAAGTGACATTAAAGGGAAGAAACTTCGCGTATGCCTCAATATTCGCCTCAATTTGCTGCGCGAGTTCACGAGTCGGACTGAGAATGAGCGCTCGAATATGACGCACGCGTCGAGGCTTTTTCTTCTTGCTCTCAGCACTCGACTTTTCCGCAGCAGCATCACTATCAGATGATGGCTCTCGAGCCAGCTCATTTTCGGATTCACTCAAAGCCATGCGTTCAAGAATGGGAAGAACAAACGCAGCGGTTTTACCAGTACCAGTTTGGGCAGCGCCTAAAATATCTTCTCCTGCCACCGCTAGTGGAATGACGGCAGCCTGAATCTCTGTGGGCTCGGAATATCCGACCTCTTTCAGAGCCGCCACTATACGAGGATTCATCGCAAGTGATTCGAAGGAATCTGTTTTCATAGTATCTCTTTCTTTCATTCATTTTCCCCGCCTATATCACTCTTCACCAGATAGCTGCCCGCGTTGCTCATTGACGACGTTCGAGCATGTCTCATGTGGAGTTACCCGTAAGCGACAGGAATTTCTTGTTTCATCAGGCTTCCCATACATCATCAGGAGCCATTTATGGTGCCTTATGTAGGAAGTGTAACCAGAGCGACCGAGCGTAAACGAACGCTTTCATGGATATCTCTTTCCCCTACCCTCTTTCGTGGCTCATCAAATCTACCGCGCTTTAATTCTTCTGCGAAGACATCATCTGATTACAGCATAAAGAAGAATTGAGGAGGGAACTATAGTCTTCTTATACGAAGCATCATGTACTTATCGGACAAGTATATGACAAATCCTCTCTTTTTGCTACTCACCGCTATCTCTACGTGCGGTTTCGCTGAAACGACTCAGGATATGTGCCCTCTAAGGCTCGGGCGATATCAGATTGCTCATAAAATCGCATTAAATTGCTTATAAGCTTTTGATCGGCATCGTTCTTCGACTCGGTCTTCGCTAATTGCGCTTGATCGATCAGCTCTTGAAAAGATGGATACTGATCACCCCGCTTCATGAGGCACTCACCACCAAACCGTTTCTTCGCAAAATCTTGGAACTTACTCCACACGAGCTCATCGTGCGCCCCTCCCCACTCGTATTCACGGAGTCGATGCCGAAGAAACAACTCCTTTGCCTCCTCTTCCCCAGCACGCAGAGCAGATGGGGAGAGCTCCCTCTCAAACAGTCGATGCAACTCGCGCAGGTGCGGTATTGGAAAACGAAAAATATCGTCCTCGATATCACACGTGCTCTCTCCGTAGAAGTCTTTAAATGAAACATTCAGGAACTGTTTTTTTAACTTAGAAATCACCTCGCGATAGGGCTCTATCTCTCCCTCGTCTGCCAAGAAAAATCTATTCGCCTTTTGGATATACGTGCATGCTTCTTTCAGTGAGCCCCGCTCACTATCCATAATCTTACGCGCACGTAGCAGGTCCCCCCAAATAGTTCCATTCCCTTCTCGAGAAAGGAGTAAAAAAGGGCTTACTGTAGATTCTATATTTGGCCAAGGACGAATCGCCCAGAAGACATCACCCGGACTGGCGCTACGAGGAGCCTCAAAGAAATATTGTGAGCTAATATGCGCACCCTTTGATGAGAAGTATTTTGCAAGCTCGATCGTCAAGAGCACGTCATCTCGACTTTCATGCGACTGAGCACCCTTTAAAATCCCAAATGAAGAGCAGAGATTTTCGAGGGAGAGACTAATGGAGTCTCGAAACCATTCCTCTCGGTGATATAGCTTCTGCGACAAAAAAAAGAGGTCAACATTGCGCCACTTCCCAAACGGACTCATCCCATTACGGATAAATACCGTGTGAAAGTAAGGGAGATCGAATCTCGCCGAATTATACCCGACTAAGCAGAGCTGTTCATCTGATGTATTATTGGCCAGAGAGGAAAGAAAGTCAGCAATAGCTCTGACAGCCTGATGCTCTGAGAGCTTCGCCCTTGCCTGGTGATCAATCACATCAACTCTGTTCGTAAGAATTGCTCCAGGATGCGGGAGTACTGTTCTTTCGATTCGTACTACATCACTGTACTCGTCGATAATCGAAAAGCGTTCATCCGTGACTATGAATGAGAAGTTGAGTATCTGACCTAATTTGCTCAGCTCGGTTGTCTCGAAATCATAAAAGATGAGTGCCATAACTATATTTTAACTGGGCAGAAAACACTAACGAAAGATAGTTTTATCATGAGAAGAGCAATCCTCACAGGTGCTATACCAATCAGAAGCAGCTTCATGATCGGCATAAAATGTTTCATGAAGATCTCTCAGAGGAATAAGAGTACGAGGGCATAGCACATGGGTGCTATTAGTGGATACAGCAACATCAACAGGATACCAGACAGTAGGCCATCTTTTCGAAGAGATTTTTCATCAAACTTCGCCATGCCACTCCCTTCTTAACCTGAAGCATACAATATACCTGTATATCGTGAATCGAGCGGAGATCCTCAAGAATTGGTAGCATTAAACTATCCTCGGTAGTGACTCTTAAAAACCAAAACATATATGTGAGTAGTCATGCTTTTTCGTGTCAGAAAGTCGGTAAGATTCGTAAGGAAAGTCCCCCAGATATCCATAATCCTCAATTTTATAACTGCCAGGCAGTAATCCAACGAACTCTGAGTAGCTGGCCCCCCAACTCTCTTACGATTCGACTTTCGAGATCTGCCATATGGCCAGCTCCGTAGAAAATCGCTATCTGTCGAGGGGAAGGCTGCACCCGTAATACATTCTTCAATACCGTCAAAACGCGCTCATTACGAAAGTCGATGAGATAGTACTCAAGTGCTCCAAGGCCAGAGCGGGCCAGTGAGCCTGAAAAATCAACCAATGATTGTGCGATGACATCCCGCCGAGCAGACACGTCGAGATAGAGGGTAAGAAGTTCGGGAATATTCAGATCACTTCGTGGTTCACTCTGCGAAATACGAGAAGAGAGGAAAAGATCAAGAAATACTTTCCCTAGGACGAGAGGTAATGAATCTCCTCGCCGCAGAGCCTCTTTTACAATATCCGCGGGTGAGACATCAGCATGAATGAAAGAGGATGGCGAGTAATCTATCTTATCGAGTTGATGAGAGGCATGAAGCATCCGAGCGAATCCCCTTTGAATGGCATTCAATAGACCACCACTTGCTTGAAGAGGTTGAGGCTTTACTCCGGGTGGTCCAACAAGCTCATAGAGAACATAGTCTGAGTCAGCGAGTAAGTCGTTTAACTTATCGTAGTAGCTTGCATCTCCGACATGAACCGCTCCAACAAGAGAGACTGTAGAGCCTCCCGCAAGAAGATACTCAGCAACCGCTACCTGTAGTGCTTTCCCCTTAAATCCACCTATTCCCTCTTCCTGAGAGATACGAAAGAACTGCTGCTGATACTCCTCAGCAGAGGCAGAAAGAGCCACTAGGCCGAAGATACAGGCACAAAGAACTCGATGTATCCATTGAAGATACTCCATCTCATACATTGTAAAGGATTATCAGTCTTAGGACAGCTACTGAAATGAACTTCACCACTCAAAAACTCTTTACATGTTTCCCTAGCGATATCTTGGGCATACACTTGCACGAGGGACACAATCTATGGCACCGGAGCAACATTTTCTACGAAACCGCACTCAGCCTAATTTCCGAGATTTCATGAAGGCTGTGGCAGGCATATCCATGTTATCAGATCACCTTGGAGTATTTTTCTACCAGGAGATAACTCTCTTAAGGGTTTTCGGACGAATTGCTGCCCCGCTTTTCTTCTTCATTGTTGGCTACTCGCTAAGCACAAAGTGGAGTTGGAAAATGTTTGCTTGGGGAACATTGCTCTCAATACTTTCAATTGGATTCCTGGATGGCACCTTTCTCAATATCCTCTTTGCCTTCCTTTTATGTCGACTACTATTCCGCAAATGGAGCCCTGAGATTACTCCACGCTGGTTCCTACTAGCTCTCACCCCCTTGCTTCTTCCATCTGTAATTCAATTCTCATCCACGGTTCTTGAATACGGCACCGTTGGGCTTGCCTGGGCGATTGCTGGTAGGCTCGTGCAACAGCAGTCTCAAGAAGCTATCTGGTGGACCATCCTTTCATCGCTTTCTTATTTCGGCTGGATAGTAACCAATTTTGATGGCTTCACAGAACCAAATATGATGCTCATCTCTGGGGGGGAATGTCTCTTGTTAATGATGCTCAGCAGAGCTCCTTTTCATCCCCCTGTAATACCTACTCCCTTCTCATATCTCGTTCTGTTTCTATCGCGGTTTTCATTACAGGTGTATGTATACCATTTATCTTTTCTCATGTTACTTGCTATGCTCTTTGGCAACTAAAATCATAACTCCATTCAAGGAACAGATAGTCTCCTGAATTTCTTCCAGGGGGCAATCTCCCAAAAGATGGCCTGATGAGTATTCGGCTTGTGCGGAAGAACTGTCATTACTTGTTCCCCCTAAAGGCTTGATGTTCACACGGCGCTGCAGCGAGAGATGTGTCTAGCACCCACAATGAGAACGCTCATTCCCGCCGGCATCATCGGCACAAACATTCTCTGAGTTATCGAGAGTACGAGAGATCTTACTTGTTGTATTATCAGACCGATCTCGAGCTTCAGGAGAAGAGGCAAACCACTGTTTTCCACCTCTTCCGTACACTGCATCAACGCCAAGGCAATACTTCGAGTACCGCGTCTGCGGCAGCGCATATCGACACAAGATGGATTGAAGCCACATAGGTATGGCCTGGTTCGTCTTCACCTCAAAGACACCGAGCTCCGGTGCTATGATAGATTTTTCTTGAGTATCATTATAGGTAGCAAGGTTATCACCGCCTGCAGTAATCCTCGTATCAAGTGTTATCCTCATATCGTGCTCGTAATGCGGGATAAGAGGTCTCCGGTGATATCGAATATTCACGACTGGATAGAGCTCTAAGCGATCTTGAAGATACAGCAGCTCCCGGGTATCAGCAGAGTCTTCCAGCTCTCCGAGGATGACAGAAAGAGGAATCTGATCGTGCCGCTCATACCTATCTAACAACGCGGGGGACTTAAGGTTGATTCGCTTCTTGTTGACGAACTGCTTATGCTTTTCTTTAATTTCAATAAAAAGGGCTGTCGACTTCCCTTCGGTATTGTACGAACGGAGGCGGATCTTCCGTCGATACCCTACTGACTCCTCTCGGTCGTAGTAAAACCTCAGGTCAGCTGTGTCGTAGTAAATACTCGCTATCTCGTATGAATGAGTCGCATTGACATGCGGATCATAATCACTGTAGGAAAGCGCATCTTCAAACAGAGCATCTGCCTGATGAAGTGGTAGTATATACTTTAACTCGTGCCGAAATCGGGCCATACGTACTTCTCAAGGGGGACTCTCCCCCTCTACTCTAGAGATCTATGAGATGATTCGATCCAACAACTTGAACTCGCAGATTGGAATTTAGGGCGGAGAGATCTTCAATAAGCTTTCCCGCACTAAACTTCTTTGGAACCTTAATGGAGAATGTAAGCTCCAATTCAGTTCCCATGCGGGTCGTCTCAGCAGATACAAGGCTAAACTGCTCTGAGTGTAATTTGAAGGTATCATCAAAAATCCCCTCGAAGTCGTTCGTCAGAGGAATTTGAACGCGAACAAGCCGCTCAGAAAGCCCGTGCTCACCGAACTCTACAAGAGCAAGGAGAATGGATGCACCACAGGTAATACTCGTAAGCACGATGGCTACCGTATAAAAGCCAGTCCCACACGCCATACCGATACCCATTGAAAGGAATATATATGCGACGTCTCTCGGATCCTTTACCGCGTTACGAAAACGGATGATGGAGAGCGCACCCACGAGGCTAAAAGCACGGGCAATGTTTGATCCGATAATCAGCATCACAGCCCCGATTACCATCGAACACATCACCAGTGTGACCATAAAGGAAGGGGAAAAAGAGGCTCCTCGATAGGTAATCTGGTAGGTTTTTGCCACAACCAGAGAGAGCAGGAAGGAGATAATCAAACAAGTGGAGATACTTGCGACCGTAATTACCTGACCAGGGTCTGAAAAATTCTGTATTTGATTCATGAAATCGTTCACGTGGTTCTTCCTCTGTCGTATTCAAAAAATGTCAAAAAGGACTTTAACTCTTCTAGAGAGCCTGAGCTTGACCAAAATAGCAAGAATAACGGTGTTACAAAACTGGGGTCTATCCAGCCAGTTAACGCCGTAACTAATGAGCACTACACATTACTTCGGCACCAACCTCAAGCCCGAGCTCTCCTCTTATACTCTTTTACTGAATCACCTGTTTTCTAGCAACCGTAGCGTGTCATTCCAGCAAGGCGGGCAATCCATGCTAGGGTATTGTATTTGTTCAACAATTAACAATCCCGTCTTCCCATGAGTGATGCTCCCAAAATAGAGAACTCTTCTTCATTCGCCTCAAACTACATTTCCAAGGACGAATGCGCTTGAACCGACGGAACAATACAGCGAGACCCTGAGGAACCCTTTTCACCTTTTGAGTACCTGATTATTACTCATCGCTCGAGAGGTTCGGGTCGATGCTCTCCACGAACAAAGGTCTCTAAGAGTTACCAGAAATCATCTGTGTTGAATCTTTCAGGACATTACAGTACGACAGTAGGGCAATATATCCCTGGGGAACTACTATGGAATCAACTCTTTCTCATTCAACACCCGTAGCAGGCAAGGTAAACGTCGTTGAGCACGACGGGGTGTATACAATTTTTCTCGGTAGCGAGGAGGAGCGTGTTATTACGATTACCAGCGAGCGCATGTCATCACTGAAAGAGACGATTACTCAACTGAGTAGTATCAAGCCGAAGGGAGTCATCATCTCAGGTCCTAGAGAGAACATGTTTGCAGCAGGTGCTGACATTAACGCCATCCAGTCAATACGAGATCCCCAAGTCGGTGAAGAGCTCGGGAAACAAGGTCAAGCAGTTTTTCAAATGATCGAAGACCTACCGTGTCCAACAGTTGCAGCAGTAAGTGGACCATGTGTTGGAGGGGGGTGTGAGCTCGCTCTTTCGTGCGATTATCGCCTCATCTCAACCCATCCAAGTTCTCAAATAGGACTGCCCGAAACAAAACTCGGGATACTTCCGGGATGGGGTGGCACTCAAAGACTTCCTCGTCTGATCGGCATACAGAAAGCACTCTCAATCATCCTTCCAGGAAAAACTCTGAAAGCCTCTCAAGCGAAGAAGATGGGAATCGTCGATGAGGTACTTGCTCCTGAAAATATTCTTGCTCGTGCTGACGCTATCGCCCGAAAGAAAGGCCCTCTTCCAACAAGAACCTCACTCTCGCTCCTTGATAAATTTCTTACCTTCACCGGACTTGGACGCCGCTTAGTTGAAAGGAAGTCACTGGCTGCGGTCATGAAAGAGACCCGCGGTAACTATCCAGCTCAGCCTGCAGCTCTTCAAGCAGTCCTCCTCGGACTCCGAGAGGGAACAAGAAGAGGATATGCACACGAAGCGGCGGAACTTGGACGACTACTTGTTACCCCTGA
>JBMTVV010000061.1:5000-8515 GCA_049451755.1 Bdellovibrionota bacterium | reverse complement strand
AATTCGTCTCCGGTCCTGACTGAAAGAATGGGTCTGCACTCATTTCCTGCTCGGATTGAACCTTACTCACGAGAGGACTCTCTGGTGCAGCCGCATAGTATGTATCCCGCCACTCTGCCGTACCGGATAGTCCATCATCACCGTTAAAAATTGAATTGAATGCTCCATCGCGGAAACGAACCTCTTCTGGTGAATTCCCAGAAAAACGCATAATAGCTGAGTTCAGAAACGGTGCATCCCCTCCGCCAGAGCGTGTTTTTAACTCTACTTGCCGTCCCTTCAGCTCCATCTCCACCTTGAATGAATCTTGATTTGAAGCAAATCCTGCCTCTGCTGTCCTCGGACGATCCTTGTCATACTGAAGCGCTCCTCCCTTAGCCGGGCGCAAGAATCCCTCAAATTCCGAATAGAAGGCTTCCCCACCGGGTCCAGTATTTTCGTTTCGACTTGTAATGCGACCTGAGTTCTCGATTTCGATCACATCAGTACCACTCACTGCCGCTGATTGTCCTATACCATCACAGAACCAAAGCTCGGCTTTATAGAAGAACTCGTCGGACTTAGGCGAAACTCGGACAAAGATGCTGTGATCTTGCTCCCCCTCTTCCTCATCACCAAACGACGGGAAACCAGCGATATCGACCCGAATGATTCTCGGCTCTTGGCCTGGAGAAAATATTTTCGTGACATCATTGTCTGGCAATGAACCGGAAACGAGTAATAGGCCTCCGGCTTCGAGGTTTTCTTGCGAAGGAAAGCTCTTCATATAGCAGAGCGAAGTGCCCCCTTCAGCCGCGAGCTCCAGCGCTCGACCGAGACCTTCTGCCATATTGCACGCACCAAAGCCTGCAGATTCTCCATCATTGATACCCGCCCAGAAGGTATTACACTGGTCTGGCGTGGCACCTCCATTCGCGATGGCATCAACGTGTCCTGACTGCCAAAAAATATTTGCTGGATCAGATGAGATATCAATTAATCGTGGTGGTTCACCAGATACGGCTCTACCCGAGGGAATAAACGCCAAGCGATTTTTCCCTCTTCTTTTTGAACGTACTGCACTCTGACCCGCAGGAAGAAGCTTCATACCGCCTCGCTTTACTCGTCGTTTCATGACTCTGCGAAATCGTTTCCGCTGCTCTTTCTTTGAGAGCACTCGAGCTGAAGACTCACTCCGTATCGAATCAGCATGAAGTGTTGGTGTCGTAATGAGTGACCCGGAAAGAAAAAGTATCACGGTGATTACGAACGTGGGGATAAGAGGGACTCTTCGCATAGCCTTACTCCTTAGAGACGTCACTTTAAATGAAACATTCGGGGGCGGGTGGGAGACCCATCGCCCTATAACTTGGTACGTTATTTTGATGGAGAAACCACACGGAATGGAGCAACTATCTTCTCAAAGAGAGATAGCGTTCTAACATTCGGCTGCGCGTTAACCCAGTGATATGTATGGTGATTTATGAATACTTCTCTGACTTTAGGGAGTTCCTACTCCCACACCATATGTTCAAGGTGACTCCGTAAGTGCGTCACCGTCTTAAAGCGCCTCAAGATGTGGTTGCTCTTGAGCCCTGCACATATGTACTGCGCTGTATTACTAAAGTGGTGATACCGCTTTTGTCCACCAAGCGCCTCGTAGAAAATTCGAATCAGTGCGAAGAGATCTTCATCTCGTCGAGCACGTTCAACGCGCCCATGATTATAAAAATCAACGAACTTCACATCAAAGCCAAGACCATACCGACAGACGATTATGTTTTGAGGATGGAGGTCACCATGGTACTCACCAGCAAGATGTATCCCTTCAACTCCACACGCAAGTTCATAGAGAAGTAACGCCGCTTGGAGCTCAGTCATCCGTTTTCCCGGCTGACGCTGAATAAATGCGCTGAGAATTTCTCCCTCAATGTACTCTGAAATGAGCGCAACGACTTGCTCACCATCAATTTCGAGCTCTTCATGTCCGTGATACTGAATGAGGGATGGTAATCCTCTTAGTTTGTGGAGCATTCGTGCGTATCGTCTCGAAGCCGCACGTTTCTTATTCCGATTCGGATAAAAAAGCTTCACGGCTCGTTCAATACCGGTACCAAGCTCAGAGATGAGATACACCTCGCCTTCCCAACCAGAGCCGAGAGCTTTTTCAATGCGATATCGTCCCGCAAGTAAGGTTTTTTCTTTTAAAGAAAATGACTGCATCACACCTTTCAATACAGAAGAAAGTTTGTCGTTAACTGAATAGGAGAATATTACTCTAGAGATTACAGATTCTAAAGACCAGCCACCCGGATTACGACAAGACGCTCTTCGGTCATATCCAAAAGCGAATCCCGAGTTCCACCCGTGCCAAGCCCCGAGCTTTTCGTGCCACCGAACGGCATCCAATCAACCCGAAACGCCGTACTATCGTTGACGATAAGAGCCTTCGTTTCAATTTTTCGCGCTGCCTCATGTGCTACATCAACATTCTTCGTAAACAGCGCAGCCTGAAATGAGTACTCGGAGGCATTCATCTGAGAGAAGACCTCCTCGATATCTTCATAGGCCTCAAGGCATAAGACGGGACCAAACACCTCCTCTTGGATAATCTCCATAGCTCCGTTTGTGTCTGCCAAGACGGTCGGTTGATAGCACGTCCCTCCCTCCCTTTCGCCTCCCGCCAGCAACTGCGCGCCCGACTGCAGTGCCGCTTTAACGAGTCGATCAACTC
Organism: Bdellovibrionota bacterium; assembly: GCA_049451755.1. GTDB lineage: Bacteria > Bdellovibrionota_C > UBA2361 > UBA2361 > RFPC01 > RFPC01. The sequence goes on along the minus strand of JBMTVV010000061.1, from coordinate 5,802 downwards.
GCTGCACCTCCTGAGAAGAAATGAGAGGACCGACATCGGTCTCTGGCGAGAGCGGATCTCCCACCTTGAGGTCAGCGGCACGTTTGGCGAGAGCCTCACCGACTTCTTGGTAAAGAGATTCATGAATAAAGCATCGTTGGGTTGAGACACAAACCTGTCCTGCATGGTAGAAGGCGCCACGAGTGATAGTTGCTAACACCTGCTCCACATCAGCCGTCTGGTCAACGATTGCCGTTCCGGTTCCACCCAACTCAAGTGCCACCCGAGTTCCTGGGGACACTCGCCGTCTGATGTCCCAACCAACTGCATGACTGCCGATAAACGAGACGAATCGAAATCTCGGATCAGCAACAATGCTTGCTGCCCGAGTTCCTGATATAGGAAGAACAGACAAGGCCTCTTCCGGAGCTCCTGCTTCTAACAGCATCTCAACGAGCCGTAGACATGAAAGAGGCGTCTGCGATGCTGGTTTCACCACAACTGAGTTCCCAGCAGCAAATGCGGCACACACCTGATGGCAAATCAGGTTCACTGGATGATTGAAGGCGGAGATAGCAAGTACTGGTCCTACCGGTACTCGGATCGTATATGCGAGACAATTTTCTGTGCCTGGCGCTCGGTCCATAGTAATCGTTTGTCCGTTGAGCTGCAGGGCTTCATCCGCCATCATCTTAACGGTATTGACCGCTCGAGCGACCTCAACTCGAGCATCACGAAGAGGTTTGCCCCCTTCAGTTGCTATCAAGCGAGCTAAAGATTCATGCTCTCCTTGAATGAGCTGCGAAGTTCGGTAGAGGATCTC